>NZ_KE952614.1:74490-108478 GCF_000466335.1 Aggregatibacter sp. oral taxon 458 str. W10330
TCACGATTTCGTGCGTAGCGTGCAACTTGTTGCATGAATGATTAACCTTGATGCGTAATTCACGATTTCGTGCGTAGCGTGTATCTTGATGCACGAATAATTCACCTCGATGCGTACACGATTTCATGCGTAGCGTGCATCTTGATGCACGACCAAACCACGCACGGAACATTATTTATCCTTTTCGGACATTCACGATTTCGTGCAACAAGTTGCACGCTACGATTCTTTTATCGTTACTTAAAATGTTCGCTTATTTTTATTTTCTCTTAAGTGAGCTTAGTGCGCTGACGTTGTTTTTCTTAACAATGCATAACCTAACAAGGCAGACACACACGAGCCTAATAAAATACCGAGACGAGAGAGGGTGTCAAAGTTATCGTGCCCGGTTTCTCCAAAGGCAAGGCCGGCAAGGAACATCGACATAGTAAAGCCGATACCGCAGAGCACGGCAATCGCAAAAATCTGCGTGAAATGGATGCCTTCAGGTAATTTGGCAAGGCGTAATTTCACCGATAAGTAACTGAACAGGAAAACGCCAAGCGGTTTGCCGATGATTAAACCGAGCATAATGCCCAAGGTGAGTGGTGAACTTAAGCTGGAGAATCCCACGTTTTCCAAGGAGACACCGGCGTTAGAAAACGCAAATAACGGCAGAATCAAATAGCTACACCATGGCGCCAAAATATGTTCGAATTGATGCAAGGGTTTTTCACCTTGACGTCCCTGCATTGGGATACAAAAACCGATGATCACGCCTGCCAAGGTGGCATGAACGCCTGATTTGAGTACGGAAGCCCATAAAATTAAGCCGACCACCATGTAAGCACATAATGCGCTGACTTTCAGGCGATTCATCACAACAAGCATGGCAATAGCGATAGCGGCTAAAATGAGAGCCTGTGTACTGAGTTCGTGAGAGTAGAAGATTGCAATAACAACAATGGCACCCAGGTCATCAATAATGGCAAGTGCCAATAAAAAGACTTTGAGCGGTAAAGGGACGCGCTTGCCTAAAAGTGCCACAATGCCGACAGCAAAGGCGATATCGGTCGCCATCGGAATTGCCCAACCTGATTGAATTTCCGGGCTGTCTTGTGCAATAAAGGAATAGATTAAAGCAGGAACAATCATCCCACCAATGGCCGCAATGGCAGGAAAAATAGCTTGTTGATAGCTGGAAAGAGATCCTTCTAACATTTCACGTTTGACTTCCATGCCCACTAACACGAAGAAAACGGCCATAAAACCATCGTTTACCCACATGAGTAGGGGCTTGGCAATACTAAATGCGCCAAATTGTACGCTGACGGGGGTGTCTAAAAAGTGAAAGTAGTTTTCGCTCAGTGCCGTGTTGGCGAGCACAATGGCCATCAAGGCAAAAATCAGCAGCAATACGCCACCGCTGGCTTCAGATTGGAAAAATTTTTGGATACGTTGCATAAACAATAATACTCCCTGAGATAACGCCTGAAAGGCAAAGCATAAATACGAAAGTTAAGAAAGTTACAGGAAATGAATGATATTTTCAAGAAAAGTCGGGATTGATTAATATTATTCGCATCATTTTTTATTTTTAAAGCGATTTCATTTATTTTGGCAAGCCGCATGCCATTACATTAATTTTTGTAAATAGGCTTTGCCGAGTTGATTCATTTGATGTTGAATCCACAACTGTCTGCGTTTGGTGTAAGCGCCCGGTGCATTAACATGATAAACGATCGGGTTAGGCAAAACGGCGGCTAAAAGTGCGGCTTCATTTGGCGATAAATTTTTCGCTGACTTTTTGAAATAAAATTGGCTGGCGGCTTCCACGCCATAGATGCCTTCGCCAAATTCTGCAATGTTTAAATACACTTCCAGAATGCGTTTTTTAGACCAGAGGGTTTCTAACAACAGGGTAGCCGGCACCTCAATTCCCTTCCGAAGCCAACTTTGCCCATGCCATAAATAGAGATTTTTAGCAGTTTGTTGGGAAATCGTTGAGGCGCCACGCGTGCGTTGGCTTTTTTGATTATACTTGAAGGCTCTTTCAATGGCATTGAAATCAAACCCGTAATGTGTCGGAAAATTTTGATCTTCAGCGGCAATCACGGCTAATTGCATTGGCCAAGCAATATCGTCAATACTGACCCATTGGTAGCGTGTTGTGTATTTCATATCACCGGCGAATAAATGGGCGATTTTTTGTTGCAACATATACGCCGAGCAGGGAATGGGAATAAAGCGAAAAAGAAATGTGATGGCAACGATGGCGAGAAAAAAACGAATGAAAAAACGCACCGCACTTTTGTAGGAAAAGTGAAATCGGCGCAATCTGACGTTAAACGGCGTTAACCGTTTCAAAATAACATTAGTCAGCTTTTTGTGACGCATTCAGTTGGTTTCTTATCCAGTCGATAAATTCAGGATCCATGGTTTTTAGCATATTGGAACCCCGTGTAATGGTTGCTGCGCTGGTATTGAGATTTTGTTGAATTTCTCGTTGTGGTAGGTTTTTATCCAATAATTGCGCGATAATTTGTAAGCGCAACCCTACGGCATCCCGTTCGTCAGCGGTGAGCAATAAGGTTAAGACATCTTGTGCTTTGCCCTGTTCGAATGCGGTTTTTAACATATCAAGAAAGGCATTCCATTGTTCTAAATTGCGACTAATGTACATATCAACGATCCTACATCCTATACTATTAAACTAGTGCGTCTAGTATAGCCGATCATATTCTTCATTGCTAAAAGTTTGTGGATCTTCTTTGTTTTGCAATCGCTGATAGTAAAAATCGTAAGTCAGGACATTTTGAACATAACCACGGGTTTCATAGAACGGAATGGAAGCCACAAATTCATCCATTTCCAACTTACCATTGGCACGCGCCAACCATTTTTCCACGCGATGTTCGCCGGCATTATAAGCTGAAGCAATGAGAATCCGGTTATTCGGATATTTGGCATTTAACTCTGCCAAATATGCCGTGCCGAGCAAAATATTATTGAGCGGTTTAAATAACTCCGCTTCATCCGTATAAGGCAATTTAGCATGACTGGCAGTTGCTTTGGCGGTGCTTGGCAAAAGCTGCATTAATCCGCGTGCATTGGCGGAAGATTGTGCTTGTAGATTCCATGCGCTTTCTTGTCGGGAAATTGCCATCGCAAACGTTTTACTGATAGGGGTGTTTCGCGATGCTTGCGGTTTGCCTTTGCTTAAGGTCAGACGGCGTGGTTTTAATGCAATGTCATAATAATGGCTATAAGCCATCGGCAGGCGTAACTGAATGTAATCAAACGCTTTAGCAATGATGGAACCATCTACACCTAAATCAAACCAGTTTTGTTGGTTGGCATATTGGCTGAGTGCAATTTGTTTTTCTTTTTTCTGATCGGCAGGAAGATTCTCTAACAGGAAACGCCAACGTTGTTTCGCGGCACCAAGGCGATCTAATTGACGTAATTCAGCAATTTCTTCTAATGCCGGTTTCAGTTTGGGGAATTCATCCGCCCAAGCTTCATCTGTAATACTTGGTGCAACGAGTAATTGAGGTTGCCCGAAATGATAATGCTTACCACGGGTTTGGGGATCTAATTTGGCTGCCGCCAACATCGGATAAAATCCTCGCTCATGAGAAAGTGCGGTCCATATTTCTGTTGTTTTTTGGCTATCGCTTTTCTCGATGGTTTTGGCGAACCAATAACGCCACTCTTGTTTTTGCCGACCTTCATCAGAGAGGGCATTGAGCCACAGGGTTAAATCGGTTTTTTGCCAAATCGCCATGCGCAAACGGCGTTCGGTGAGGCTATCCGCGTTTAATTTAAGAATTTCCGCATCCCGCCATTGTTGAAATAAAGGGCTTTCATTATCAAAAAAACGATTTAAAAACGCAATTTCCCATTCACGCATTTCCATATCAGTCAGTTGCCAGTTTTTTGCCCATTGTGCATAAGGCGCAAAGCTGGGATCTTTCATGTTCTCAGGTAATGTACGCAAATAGCGGGGAAAGCTTTGTAGCACGGCGAATTTCAGTAGGGCAGTGTTATTTTCCGTCATCGGTAATCTTGCGGAGAATTCAGCTAAACTTGCCGGTGTTTTGATGAGTGTTTGCAATAGTTGTAGTTGGGCGGCCACCTTTTCGTCTTCGTTCTCGCCGGTCATACGATGTAATTCTGTGGCTAATTGTGCCAAGCCGTTTTCATCATTTTGGGCGAAGAGCGTTTCCGCTTTTTGATAAACTTTCGCTGCCGTTCTACCGCCGCGAGCATACCATGCTGCCCAAAGTTGAGCATCGTTAGGTAGCTTGCTGTTAGCTAACCAAAGCTGTTCATAACGAGAAATAATATGGGTATTTGCGTTGGAATCTTGCTTTTTATCTGTTGTGTTTTCTGTGCCGTCCTGTTGCAGTTCGGCATTTAATACGGCTATTTGCATCTCCAAGGAGCTTGGCTTAACGCGTTGCGCATAATGAACGAATCCCTCCAAATCGTTAGCATTCTGGAAAAGGGTAAAAAGGCTTTGTTCCCATCGCGTGCGCAAAAAATGTGTCGGGTTTTGTGCAATAGCTTGTTCGATTTCTTGTTTTAAGGCGTTGACCTCTTCTGGCGGCGTGGTTTGATTGACGCTTTTAATTCGTGCATCAAAGTAGGCGGTCATCGCATCCATTTTCAAAGGATAGTCTTTTAACGATTCAATCAGTTTGAGATATAACTCGGCGTTATCAGAAACGTTGTTATTTTTCACCGCACTTTTTAACAGATTTTCTAACTGTAAAAATGTTGCGCGTTGCGTCATGCGTTTAAGTTCATCCGCATTTCGTGCTTTTGTCCATTGGGTTTGCGTTTGAGCTAAATTCGATTTATGCGCAGATTTAGGCGGATGTTGATGCGCTAACGCAGAAAACGAAAGTGCGGTCAACATGAGCAGAGAAATGGAAGTATGTTTCAAATATCGCATCGTTAGGTTCCGACAAAGATAAATAAGGTGAAGGTGTGGAGTAATAACCGCTTAATTGACCTCTTTTACGCGCAATTCTTTTGGCACTTCAAAGAACATATTTTCTTCGAGTCCTTGCAATTCTTCTACATCAGTGACGCCAAATGCTTTCATGCGCGCAATCACCGATTGCACTAATTCTTCCGGCGCGGAAGCCCCCGCGGTGACACCAATGGTTTGCACGCCGTGAAACCAATCCGGCTGAATATCATTCGGATCATCAATTAACTTAGACACCACCCCCATTCGGGAAGCCAACTCTGCCAAACGGTTAGAGTTAGAGGAGTTTTTGGAGCCTACCACGACCACTAAATCCGATTGTTTTGCCAGTTCGCGCACCGCTTGTTGACGATTAGTTGTGGCATAACAAATGTCGTTTTTATGGGGGCCTTGAATCGCAGGGTATTTTTCTTTTAATGCACTGATAGTTTCCGCCGTGTCATCTAAAGACAGCGTAGTTTGCGTCATAAAGGTTAAATCATCGTTGTGGCTTACGGGGAGATTAGCAATATCCTCAATACTTTCAATGAGATAAATGCCGCCCTCTTGGTTGCCGTATTGTCCCATGGTGCCTTCTACTTCCGGGTGACCTTTATGCCCGATGAGAATCGCTTTCGTGCCTTTTTTACTGGCGCGCGCCACCTGCATATGTACTTTGGTCACCAACGGACAAGTGGCATCAAAGACTTTCAAGCGGCGATCTTTGGCTTCTTGACGTACTGCTTGAGACACTCCGTGGGCGGAGAAAATGACTATCGCGCCGTCCGGCACTTCACTGAGTTCTTCCACAAAAATGGCACCGCGTTCACGTAACCCATTCACCACGAAGCGATTATGCACCACTTCATGACGGACATAAATCGGCGCACCGTGAATTTCCAACGCCAGTTCAACAATACTGATGGCACGATCGACGCCGGCACAAAAACCGCGTGGATTGGCTAAAATTATCTTCATTTTTGACCGCTCTTTTGTTTGTTCTTATCACCTTTAAAAGCATCTAATGCCAATAAACCGGCGCCGATACAAATGGCAATGTCCGCCACATTAAACACCGGATAGTGGTAAATATCCCAATAAAAATCAAAGAAATCCACCACAAAACCGTTATAGGCACGATCCACCATATTAGCAAGTGCGCCGCCAATAATCAGGGCATAAGCTGAATTTTGTAATGTTTGGTCGACACGATTTTTCTTCATGAAATACGCCAGCATCAGAGAAATACCAATTGCCAATAGAATAAAGAAATATTTTTGCCAACCATCGTGATCCGCCAAAAAGCTGAATGCCGCACCATAATTTCGTACATAAGTGAGATTAAACACCGGCAGAATGTTCACGCTTTCATACAAATCAAATTTTTGTACCACAATGTACTTTGTCAGCAAATCAAGCAAAAAAGCGACTGCACTTAGCCAGAGAAAAGAGAGTCCGGATTTTTGTTGGGACATAATGTTTCCTAAATAAAATCATGATCAAAATTAGGTCGCCATTCTAGCACAAGGCAAGGTTTTATACAGAAAAAGGTGATGAGAAAGCGAATAGATACACGTCATTTTATGTTGCAGG
Organism: Aggregatibacter sp. oral taxon 458 str. W10330; assembly: GCF_000466335.1. Classification (NCBI taxonomy): domain Bacteria; kingdom Pseudomonadati; phylum Pseudomonadota; class Gammaproteobacteria; order Pasteurellales; family Pasteurellaceae; genus Aggregatibacter; species Aggregatibacter sp. oral taxon 458. Next base: position 81,041 of record NZ_KE952614.1, read on the forward strand.
CGAACACCATGGAATGACGTAATGGATTTTCGTGAAATGGCAAAGCGTTTAAAACGTGTTGAAAAATCACCGCACTTTTCAGTCAGGTGTCGATAGTCAGGTTTGCTTTTTGTGAAATTTACAATATGATAGCCGCCCTTTTATTTCTAGAATTGAGACGATTATGTTGGGTATAGATTTTATTGAACTGTTAGGTTACACCGCGACCTTTTTTGTCGCGGCTTCATTTTTGTTTAAATCGATAGTTTCCCTCAGAACCGTTAATTGTATCGGTGCGATTTTATTCGTCATTTATGGGCTCGTTAAACAGACTTATCCGGTTGCGTTATTGAATATCTTTTTAGTCGCCGTAAATCTGTATCAACTGTGGCGACTAAAACAGGAGAAGCAATAGAAAGATAAAAGCTGAACCTTTCCCGAGATTCAGCTTTTCTTTTACCTTTAAACTAGGCTAATTCCGCACGTAATTTCTTCGTGACATCCACCATCACTTTTAATGCGGCGATGGTTTCCGGCCAGCCGCGGGTTTTTAGGCCGCAGTCCGGGTTTACCCATAAGCGTTCTTTTGGTACCACTTGTAACGCTTTGCGAAGAAGATGTTCGATTTCTTCTGCGGTCGGTACGCGTGGGCTGTGGATATCGTACACGCCCGGGCCGATGTCGTTCGGATATTTGAAATCACCGAAAGCGGTAAGCAATTCCATGTCGGAACGGGAGGTTTCGATGGTGATCACGTCGGCATCTAGGGCGGCAATAGCCGGTAAAATGTCGTTAAATTCGGAATAACACATGTGTGTGTGAATTTGCGTATCATCTTTGCAACCCATTGAACTTAAACGGAAAGCTTCACCTGCCCATTGTAAGTAAGCGTCCCAATCGGCGCGTTTAAGCGGTAAACCTTCGCGGATGGCCGGTTCATCAATTTGGATGACTTTAATGCCTGCTTTTTCTAAATCTAACACTTCGTCAGAAAGCGCTACCGCAATTTGTTTACACACCGTGGAACGTGGAATGTCGTTACGCACGAAAGACCATTGTAAAATCGTTACCGGGCCGGTCAACATCCCTTTCATCACTTTGTTGGTAAGGCTTTGAGCATATTGCGACCAACGCACGGTCATTGGTTCCGGACGGGTCACATCGCCGTAAATAACCGGTGGTTTTACACAGCGGGAACCGTAACTTTGTACCCAACCGAATTTGGTAAACGCGAAACCATCGAGCAATTCGCCGAAGTATTCCACCATGTCGTTACGTTCCGCTTCGCCGTGCACTAACACATCTAAATCCAATTTTTCTTGCTCGCGCACCACAAATTCAATTTCTTTTTTCATTGCCGCTTCGTAATCTGTCAAGCTGAGATCGCCTTTTTTGAAGGCGGCACGGGCATGACGAATTTCCGTAGTTTGCGGGAAGGAACCGATGTTAGTGGTTGGCAGCAACGGTAGATTTAACCACGCATTTTGTAACTTAATCCGTTCCGCAAATGGCGATTTACGTTGATCGGCATTTTTCGGCAGGTTTGCCAAACGTTCCGCCACACAAGTGCGGTGGATTTCACGGGAGTTTTTACGCGCGTCAGCTGCTACTTGGCTAGCATCAAGATCGGCTTGCACAGCTGCTCTGCCTTGCTCAAGCGCGGTCTTAATGACGCGTAATTCTTGAATTTTTTGCAAGGTGAACGCCAACCATTGATAAAGTTCCGGCTTGTTGGCTTGCAGCTGGGTTTCCACCGCTAAATCATAAGGTGTATGGAGTAGGGAACAGCTTGGCGCAATCCATAAACGCTCACCTAATTTCGCTTGTAGTGGTTCAACCACATCTAACACTTGGTTTAAATTTGCGCGCCAAATGTTACGTCCGTCAATTACGCCTACGGAAAGGATTTTGTCGTAATCAACGAACTCATACACTTGTTCCGGTGCGCGCACCAAATCAATGTGAAGACCGGCTACCGGTAAGGATTTCAATAAATCGGCGTGTTCAGCGACAGAGCCAAAATACGTCGCAAGCAACAGTTTAGCGTTGACTTGTGCCGCAAAAGTCGCGTAAACCGCTTTATAGGCGGCAATCCATTCTGCCGGTAAATCAAGGGTTAAGGCAGGTTCATCAATTTGAATGTATTCCACACCTTCAGCGGTTAACGCGTTTAAGATGTCCACATAAACCGGCACGAGTTGGTTTAACAAATCGAAACGATTAAATGAAGCACCTTTTTCTTTGCCTAACCAAAGGAAGGTTAATGGACCAACGATGGTGGGTTTTACCTTGTGACCAAGGGCTTTAGCTTCGCGGATTTGTTGCACATAGTGTGCCGGGTTGGCTTTAAATTGGGTGTCTTTGTGGAATTCCGGCACGAGATAGTGGTAGTTGGTGTCGAACCATTTGGTCATTTCAATGGCGAATTGTGTTTTGTTGCCACGCGCCAATTGGAAATATTGGTCGAGCGTTAAGTTTTGGCTGTCGAAACCAAAGCGCGCAGGAATGGCGCCTGTTGCCACTTGTAAATCTAAAATGTGATCGTAGAAAGTGAAATCCGCCACCGCCACGAAATCCGCATTCGCATTGGCTTGATGTTGCCAGTTAATTTCGCGCAATTTTTTTGCAATGTCTAATAAATCAGCTTCAGTGATTTCACCGCGCCAGTAACGTTCTTGGGCAAATTTAAGTTCACGTTTTGCCCCTACGCGTGGGAAACCCGATAAATGAAATGTTGTCATGTTAATTCCTCGATAGATTAAATAATTTAGACGGCTAAACGTCTGTACGAGGCTAGAATGACGGAATTAGGCATATTATGCAAATTAATAATTTTCTGAAAGTTGATGAAAATTTTTAATGTTTCTTACGATACGGCAGGCTATAACAATGTGTTTATTTTTGACCGCACTTGAATTAAAAAGACCCGATAGGAATATCGGGTCTGTCATCAAAATTATCTTTTGGATTTCTTAATAAACTTCATCAAACGTTTACGTTTACGTAATTGATTCGGCGTGAGTTTATTTCGTTTGCCGGCAAACGGGTTGTTGCCTTCTTGGAATTGCAGACGAATTGGTGAGCCGATAATTTTCAGGCTACGGCGGAAATGGTTGGATAAATAACGTTTGTAAGAATCCGGTAGTTTATCTACTTGGTTACCATGAATCACAATGATTGGCGGATTGTAGCCACCCGGGTGGGCATATTTCAGTTTCACGCGGCGACCGCTAATCATCGGAGGCTGATGTTCGTCCACCGCGATTTGCAGAATTCGAGTGAGCATGGATGTCGTCATTTTCTGTGTTGCGCATTCATAGGCTTCCTTAACGGAATCAAATAAATTGCCAACGCCACTGCCGTGCAAAGCTGAAATAAAGTGCACTCGGGCAAAATCAATAAAATCTAAACGACGATCGAGCTCGGATTTCACGCGATCTTTGACATCGGTGTCCAATCCATCCCATTTATTGACCACAATCACCAAGGAACGGCCGGCGTTTAAAATAAAGCCGAGGAGGGACAAGTCTTGGTCGGAGATGTTCTCACGGGCGTCAATAACCAATAGCACTACGTTGGCGTCTTGAATAGCTTGTAGCGTTTTGATCACAGAGAATTTTTCTACCGCTAAATGCACTTTACCGCGTTTACGCACACCGGCTGTGTCGATTAACGTATAATTTTGCCCATCACGTTCCATTGGAATGTAAATACTATCGCGGGTGGTGCCTGGCATATCATAAACCACCACGCGATCTTCACCTAAAATGCGGTTAGTCAAAGTGGATTTGCCTACGTTCGGGCGACCTACAATGGCGATTTTAATGTTTTGTTTATCCGGTGTTTGTTCTTGCGCTAGTTCTTCATCTAAAAGTGCGGTGTCTTCTTCGTTTGAAAAATCGAAATCTTCGTCCCATTCGTCAAATTCAGTCGTTTCAGAAGAAACATCCGTGGTTTCGACCGCACTTTCTTCTGTTTTTTCTGCGTCTTCTGCCATTTTTTCTGCTAATGGGGTAAGCACTTGCTCCATTAAACTCACGATACCACGGCCTTGAGAAGCGGCAATTTGCGCAATTTCACCTAAGCCTAATTGATAGAACTCTGCGCAGTGGGAGTCAGCATCAATGCCATCCACTTTATTGGCAACCACCACGGTGGTTTTGTTTTGGCGTTGGCGCAAATAGTTTGCAATGCCGATATCCGCTGACGTTAAGCCGGCACGGGCATCTACTAGGAATAAAACGATGTCGGCTTCTTCAATGGCAAGCAACGATTGCTCCGCCATTTTTTCTTCTACGCCTTCTTCCGTGCCGTCGATACCGCCGGTGTCAATGACGATAAAATCGTGTCCGGCAAGATGCGCTTGGCCATATTTACGATCGCGGGTTAGACCTGGAAAGTCGGCGACTAAAGCATCACGGGTGCGGGTGAGACGATTGAATAGGGTGGATTTGCCCACGTTTGGGCGACCCACCAAGGCAACTACGGGAGTTGTCATAAAAACCTCTTATAAATGAATGTGCCACGGGAATATTGATCTCGGCGCTTGAAAAATGGCTGGCATTATAGCGGATTTTGGCAGTGATGAGAAATGACAAGGTAAGGGGCGTTGAATGAGAGTAGGGGAAAATAGGGAGGTGATTGTTTGAGCAATGTGTATTAGAAATATTTTTTTGCATAAAATGCGGTGGAATTCTTTTGTTTGCTCATGAATAAGATGATTAAAAACAAAAGAAATTCCCACCGCACTTTTAGCTGATTTAATTCACCATTCTGACACGCCAACGGAAACCATCTGCTTTCATACAGGCAGTAATCAAGGTTTGTTCTTGGAGAGGATCGACTTTATTCATGCCTACATCGTAGGTGCATTTAGCGAGTTTTGTGTCGGTGTCTTTTTTACTGACCCCTTCTTTATACCATTCTTCAACTCGGTGTTGCATCTGCATTTCGCAACCGCTAAGTAACGTACTAAGGGCAATGAGTAATGCTGTGTTGACAATCATTTTTTTCATTATGGTGTCCTTTTATTTAGTTTGTTCTGCACTGAAACTGGTATTTAAACTTTCTACTTGGCCGATAAGTGTTTCTCCGCTAAATGTTGCTTTACCGGCGACTTCTTCCGCATGAGGACCGAAGAATTTACCTTCGTATTGACCGTCACGACTTATGAAAAAAGGAAAGTTTCCTTCCGCAACCGCTTTGCCTTGGAAGCTATTTCCGACAATTGGTGCTTGGTGAAGCGCAATGTTTCTTCGAGGGTAAGCCATATCCAACTCGCCGTAGATTGTTTTATCATCGAAGTTTGCGACTAATTTAGCATCACCGATGTTTTTAACCTGATTTTTGACATTGTCATAACGGCTTGCATTGCCTTGATAGGTAACAACACCGTGTTGTGGAATATTTTCAACAGGTGTTTCGCTTCCCATGTAGAAAATGTCTCGCGTAGGATCTTTTGTCGCATTCCAAGCAGCGCTAAGCCAACCTGAGGCGATAGCGGAGGAGAGTCCGGCAAAAGATTGAGATACTTTCCCAATAAGCTTGATTGCCATATTGTCAACAAGCAGTGTTTGTACATCCTTGCCTTCTTCTTTTTTGAATGCGCCGTTAAAGGAATAAGTGCGGTTATAGCCGGAAAGAGTACCGACTTTGGTGTCACCTGAGCGAACCGTTATGTTTTCCAACATACCCTTCTTAAATTCATCTTGGGAAATAGTAAGATCAGAACGAGTTAAGTGCGTAGATGGAACAGATGGCGTGACAGGAGGACGTTGTGCTTGTGGGCGTTCTTGTTGCGCCTGTGATTCTGCTGTTTTTTCAGCTGCCTGAGGATGGGAGTTTGAAGGTGTTGCTGCCTGCGTCGGTTCTTGCTGTGTTGGCGGCGTAATTTGGTGAGGCTGTGATGTCGCTGTTTTTTCAGCCGCCTGAGTATGGGAATTGGAAGGGATGGCTGCCGGTGTCGGTTCCTGCTGTGTTGACGGCGTCGTGGTTGTTGTAGGCGAATTGCTTGGCGTAGAAGGAATTGGTTGAGGATCGGAATGACTGCTTCCACCACTGCCTCCACAAGCGCTTATCATCAAAGTACTGAGTATGAGAGTAGAAAATGTGATTTTTGACATATTGTCATGCTCCTTTATTTTTACTAAATTTTGAATTAAATGTTATATAAAAATAACGGAAAAATTATAAATCAAAAAAAAAAAATGAAAGCAAGTGATAAAATTTATCTAAAATAATACCTTTATTATTAAATAATTTAATAAAATCTAGGTTTGTTTGAAGAATTATTTATTAATTATTGTGAATAATAGAAAATTTTTATTTTTCATGATGAATAAATGACGATCATCTAAATGAAAGTGCGGTGGTTATTTAGTTCAATTTTTTTCAATGTTAAATATTCACGGATCAATTGACATTTAGCGTCTCAGCCCTTACCTTACACAAAGATCTCAACCGCTTATTTTCTTTAAATTTAAAGGAGTTTTTATGCAATCTCGTATTATTGTTGACAGCAGAGAAGAATCGTTGCTTAGCACACACAAAGTGTTACGTAACACCTATTTCTTGTTAGCGTTAACATTAGCCTTTTCCGCTGTAGTGGCTTATGTGTCCATGGCGATGAATTTACCAAGACCGGGGCTTATTATCATGCTTGTGGGCTTCTATGGGCTGCTTTTCTTAACCAATGCCTTAGCAAATAGTGCATTAGGTATTTTATCTGCTTTTGCCTTCACCGGTTTCTTAGGTTACACCGTAGGGCCGATTTTAAATGCCTATGTGAGCGCAGGTTTGGGCGATGCTATCGTGTTAGCATTAGCCGGCACTGCAGCGACGTTCTTCGCTTGCTCCGCTTATGTCTTAACCACGAAGAAAGACATGTCTTTCTTATCCGGCACTATCTTAGCGTTATTCGTGGTGTTATTGCTCGGTATGGTCGCGAGTTTCTTCTTCCAATTCCCGGCTCTTTATGTAGGCATTAGTGCGCTGTTCGTGATTTTCTCCACCATGGGAATTTTGTATGAAACCAGTAACATCATTCACGGTGGTGAAACCAACTACATTCGTGCAACGGTCAGTTTGTTTGTGTCTATCTACAATCTGTTTATCAGTTTGTTAAACTTACTTTCCTTCTTTTCTTCCAGAGATTAATTATTAATTTGATAGATAAATTCAACGCCCCTTTTTTGGGGCGTTTTTATATAATCTTCCCCTATAAATGCTAAGGTTATTATCATGCTTGAAGTCAATAATAGACACATTGAAACCGATGCTTCGGGTTACTTACTCAATGTTGAGGATTGGGATATTGAGGTTGCGCAAGCCATTGCGAAGTTAGAGCAGTTGGAATTAACCGATGCCCACTGGGAAATCATTCATTTTGTACGCGCGTTTTATCAGGAATACAAAACGTCACCGGCAATTCGTATGCTGGTAAAAGCTACGGCACAAAAACTTGGTGAAGACAAAGGCAATAGCCGCTATTTACAACGTTTGTTTCCTGACGGTCCGGCAAAACAAGCAACAAAATTAGCCGGGTTACCCAAACCGGCAAAATGCCTATAACTCATTTGCGAATTATTTGCATTTAAAAAATAAAAGAATATAATTCACCCCGCAACTTATGTTGTTATTTTTTACTAATACTTTTCAAAGGAGAAAAACATGCGTTTATTCGCGACATTAATCAGTGTGCTTGCATTAAGTTTAGGCAGCAGCTTTGCTTATGCAAAATTTAAAGTTGTTACCACCTTCACCATCATTCAAGATATGGCGCAAAATATCGCCGGTGATGCGGCTACCGTGGAATCGATCACCAAACCCGGTGCTGAAATTCATGATTATGAGCCGACCCCAAAAGACATCGTAAAAGCCCAATCTGCCGACCTCGTATTATGGAACGGTTTAAACCTTGAACGTTGGTTTGAAAAATTCTTCCAAAACGTGAAAGATAAACCGGCGGTTGTTGTGACTGAGGGTATCGAGCCAATGTCTATTAATGAAGGTCCTTATACCGGCAACCCAAATCCGCACGCTTGGATGTCTCCTTCCAATGCCTTGATTTATATTGAGAACATTAAAAATGCGTTGGTGAAATACGATCCACAAAATAAAGAAACGTATGAAAAAAACGCCGCACTTTATGCACAAAAAATCAAAGCGTTGGATAAACCGCTTCGCGAAAAATTAGCACAAGTGCCGGAAGCGCAACGTTGGTTGGTCACCAGTGAAGGCGCTTTCAGCTATCTCACTCGTGACTATGGTTTTAAAGAAGCCTACTTATGGCCGATTAACGCCGAACAACAAGGTACACCACAACAGGTTCGCAAAGTGATTGAAACCGTAAAAGCCAATAAGATTCCGGTCGTTTTCAGTGAAAGTACCATTTCACCGAAACCGGCAAAACAAGTGGCAAAAGAAAGTGGCGCGAAATACGGTGGTGTGCTTTATGTAGATTCGCTTTCCAATAAAAATGGCCCGGTGCCGACTTATGTCGATTTGTTAAATACCACCGTGTCCACTATCGTAAAAGGATTTGAAAAATAATGTCATCGAATATTGCCTCGATTTGTGTTGAAGACGTTACAGTCCGCTATAACAACGGCCATACCGCCATCCATAATGTCTCCTTTCACTTGGAAGGAGGCACCACCTGTGCTCTCGTGGGCGTCAATGGTAGCGGAAAATCGACCTTGTTTAAAAGTCTCATGGGATTAATTCATCCACAACGAGGCAATATTACGTTGTGTCATTTGCCAATTAAACAGGCATTAAAACAAAATCTGGTCTCTTATGTGCCACAGGCGGAAGAAGTGGACTGGCAATTCCCGGTGTCTGTTTATGATGTGGTGCTGATGGGACGTTACGGTTACATGAATTTTCTACGCCGCCCCAGTGAAACCGATAAGCAAAAAGTGCAAGAAGCCATGCAACGGGTGAACATTGAGCACCTTGCCCATCGTCAAATTGGCGAGCTTTCCGGTGGGCAGAAAAAGCGTGTATTTCTCGCTCGCGCACTTGCTCAACAAAGTAAGATTATTTTATTAGACGAACCTTTTACCGGCGTGGACGTGCAAACCGAAAATGCCATCGTTGATTTACTGGGGCAATTACGCAATGAAGGGCATCTTATTTTGGTCTCTACGCATAACCTCGGTTCCGTACCGGATTTTTGCGATCAGGTGGTGATGATTAATCGTACGGTCATCGCCGCCGGTTCAACAGAAACCACGTTCAATCAACATAACTTAGAATTGGTCTTTGGTGGCGTATTGCGCCACATTAAGTTACTGGGTTCAGATTTGCACGATGATGAAGATCCACGTGCTGTTACCGTCCTTACCGATGATGAGCGCGCGGCAGTGTTCTATGGAAAAACTAAAGTCGATCCACCGGCGCCAATTGTGAAACAGTGCAAATCAGAGGAAAAATCCTCATGTTAGATCTTTTACTGGAACCTTTTTCCTATGATTATATGGTGAAAGCCATCTTGCTCAGTTCTGCTGTCGGTGGCGTTTGTGCTTTCTTATCAGCTTATTTAATGCTAAAAGGTTGGTCTCTCATTGGGGATGCCCTTTCCCACTCGGTTGTTCCCGGTGTTGCCATCGCTTATGCGCTTTCCCTGCCTTATGCACTCGGCGCTTTCTTTTCCGGTATCTTAGCCGCCGTGTCTATTTTATGGGTGAAATCCATTACCAAACTGCGGGAAGATGCAGTTATCGGCTTCATTTTTACCACTTTTTTTGCGCTCGGTTTGTTGATCATTTCTCTCAACCCGACCTCCGTCAATGTGCAAGATATTGTGTTAGGTAACATCTTGGGCATTGCAGATGAAGATATTCTTCAAGTGGCGATTATCATCGGTATTAGTCTGATTTTATTACTCATTTTTTGGAAAGATCTGTTATTAATTTTCTTTGATGAAGTCCATGCCACTTCCGTAGGGCTCACCCCAATTTATTACAAAGTGCTGTTTTTTACGTTACTCAGTGCTTGTGTCGTCGCCGCATTACAAACCGTTGGCGCGATTTTAGTTATCGCCATGGTAGTCACGCCGGGTGCCACCGCTTATTTGCTTACTGATCGTTTTAAAACCCTTGCCATGATTGCTGTTATCTTAGGCATTCTTTCCAGTGCGATTGGCGTTTATATCAGCTATTTCTTGGATGGCGCAACAGGCGGAGTTATTGTGTGTATTCAGACCGCACTTTTCCTGTTGGCTTTTATTTTCTCGCCAAAATACGGCTTAATCCGCCAGCGTAAACCAATAACGAAAGAAGAGGTGCAACAATGAATGCTATTTATCAATGGTTCACCGAGCCTTTCGCCTATCCCTTTATGCAAAATGCGTTGATCACGGCACTATTGGTCTCCGTTATTTGCGCCATGCTCTCTTGCTATTTAGTATTAAAAGGTTGGTCGTTAATGGGCGATGCCATTTCTCATGCTGTTCTACCGGGGATTGTGGTGGCGTTTTGGTTAGGATTACCCTTGAGTATCGGCGCCTTTGTCGCAGGATTAACCTGTTCTGTCAGCGTAGGCTACTTAAAAGAAAATAGTCGTATCAAAGAAGATACCGCGATGGGGATTGTCTTTTCAGGCATGTTTGCGCTCGGGATTGTCTTATTTACCAAAATCGAAACGGATCAGCATTTAACCCATATTTTATTTGGCAACTTGCTTGGTGTAAGCGATGCGGAAATGCTGCAAACGCTTGTCATAAGTGCGGTCGTTTTTTTCGTCATTTTTTTTCGTCGGAAAGATTTTCTGCTTTATTGTTTTGATGCTACACAAGCCAAAATTGTGGGATTATCGCCTCGACTTTTGCATTACAGCTTGCTGATTCTCCTTGCTTTAACTATTGTCAGCGCCATGCAAGTGGTGGGCGTGATCTTAGTCGTTGCAATGCTTATTTCACCGGGCATTACGGCATTTATTTTAAGCAAGCGCTTTGATCATATGATTGCTATTGCCTTGGTAACCTCTATCAGCACCAGTCTCTTTGGCACAATTATCAGCTATCACATTGACGGTGCGACCGGCCCTTGCATTATTTTGTTACAAGCGGCGGTATTTTTAACCGCACTTATTTATAGCAAAATCAAACTGCATTTCAGTGTAGCACTTGAAACGCCGTAAATTCTTTTTCGCCAAGATAATTTTCCGCGAATACATTGTCCACGATGGCGGTGCGAGGCCCCTCTTGTAACCAAGCATCTAACGCTTCAATTTGACTTTCCGAACCGACGGCGATCACTTCCACGGTGCCGTCGGCAAGATTACGTATAAAGCCGGTTACGCCGATCTTCAGCGCTTGCTTCCACGTAAAATAACGAAACCCAACGCCTTGTACATGACCGTAAATACGAAAGCGTTTTTTAATCATCAGCCTTCTCCTTAAAATGTGCGAAAAAATACAAAAACTCACGCCTAATGCGTATTTTTTATTTTCATTTTTCGCTAATTTGGCATAGCATACAAACTACGCTTTATTTTATAGAGTGTCATCTAATTTTAATGAATGTCCTTCAAAACAGGAGTAAATATGAAATTTCGTTTCGCTGCATTAGCTGCAACATTTTTAGCCAGTACGGCGAGCTTTGCCGGCGTAGTCACCGGTTCATCGAATATTGATTTTTTAGCCATTGATGGTCAAAAACCGGCTAAATCCATGTTAAAAGAAAATCATGCATTTAACGTGAATGATACACAAAAACACCAAGTGGTCGTGCGGGTATCCGAAATTATTCAAAGCGGTTCTGACCGTGTTTTGTTTGAGTCTGATCCGATCGTTGTGGCATTTCAGGGAACCCCTGATGATATCGTTATTTCTGCGCCTCGTTTACAAAATGAACGTGATGTAAATGCATTTAAACAGGCTCCGATCATCAGCGTAAAAACGCCATCCGGAAGAGACGTTGCGAACCAGCAAGAATATTTAAAACAAGAAGGTTTTTTCCCTTCAGTGAGCTTAATCAAAGACTTAAGTGAATATAACGCCTCTGGCGCGCCTGCTGCCGTGGCGGCATTTGCCGGTGCAGCACCAGCCGCAGTGGCTGTTGGTGGCACTGCCGCAGCCGGTAAAGTCAACAAAGGCAAGGTGACATTACAAGGTGAAAATGTGGCAGAGCAAATGTTGCAATATTGGTATCAACAAGCCGATAAAGAAACCCAAGCACGTTTTATTGATTGGGCGAAAAAACAAAAATAATCGGTGATTTCTTCTCATTCATTGATGTCCGAAAAGTGAGCCTGTTCGCTCACTTTTTATTTTAGGAGCACTTATGCAAACGACCTATCGCACATTGTCGGCGAATAAACACATTGCCTTAGTGGCGCATGACCACTGTAAAGCGGATTTGATAAACTGGTGTAAAACCCACCGCACTTTATTAGCACATCATACCCTGTATGGCACCGGCACCACAGGGAGTCTCATTCATCGTGAAACCGGTTTAATTGTGAATAGCTTACTCAGTGGCCCTATGGGCGGCGATCAACAACTCGGTGGCTTAATTGCTGAAAATAAAATTGATTTAATGATTTTCTTTTGGGATCCGATGAATGCTGTGCCACATGATCCGGATGTCAAAGCGTTAATGCGCATTGCCACCGTTTGGAATATTCCGGTTGCTATGAATATGGCAAGTGCCGATTTTCTGATTTCTTCGCCATTTTTTAATGATACCTGCGATATTCGTATTCCGGACTATCAAGGTTATTTAAACGAACGCTTAAAATAGACATTGCTATGAATTGGAGCTTGATTCTTAATATTCTCAATTTTGTCCTTGGCGGCTTCGCAACAACGTTAGGGTGGTTATTTGCCACCCTCATGAGCGCCGTCTTGATCGTTACATTGCCTTATACGCGTAGCTGTTGGGAAATTTGTAAAATGTCATTGGTTCCCTTCGGCAACGATTTAATTCATGTGAAGTATTTGGAACCTAAAAGTGCGGTGGGAAATTCCCTCGGATCGGTGCTCAATGTCGTCTGGTTTATCCTTTTCGGTTGGTGGTTGTTTCTTGCTCATGTTTTTTGTGGCATTTCTCAATGTCTAACTATCATCGGTATCCCAACCGGCTTGGCAAATTTCCATATCGCCAGAATTGCGTTATTTCCGGTGGGGCAACGGGTTGTTCCTAAAGCAATGGTGGATTTAATTCGTCAACAACACGCAACGCAATACGATCGTTTTTATAAGTAGTCTTAAGGATTTCGCATGAATCACTGGTTTAATGCAAAAGTGATTGCCTCCATTCCGATTTTTATTGCCGTCAATTTGGCGGTGATTGCCATTTGGTATTTTGATATTTCCGAGCAAAGTATGCCGTTGGTATTAGGCATTATTGCCGGCGGTTTGGTGGATTTAGATAACCGATTAACCGGCCGAATCAAGAATGTGCTTTATACGCTGCTCGCATTTTCTGTTTCTACGATCAGTGTGCAACTGAGCATCAACCATAATTTCCAATTTATGGTGTTGATGACGGCGATGACCTTTGTTTTCACCATGATTGGGGCAATCGGACAACGTTATAGCACCATCGCGTTCGGTACGTTGGTTGTGGCGCTATACACCACACTGACTTATTTGCCGGAAACCGTGTGGTATATGAACCCTCTGATGATTCTTTGCGGCACCTTGCTTTACAGTATCACCACATTATGCGTGCATTTATTTTTTCCGAATCGCCCTGTGCAGGAAAGTGTTGCTAAATCGTTTATTGCGTTAGCCAATTACCTTGATGCGAAAGCCACTTTTTTTGATCCTGACGATATTGAGCAAATTGAAAATAAGCATATCGCTATGGCAATGAAAAATAGTGAACTGATAAGTGCATTTAATGAGACGAGAACGGCGCTGTTTTATCGTATCCGAGGACAACACCGCCACAGCCGCACAACTAAAATGATTCGTTATTATTTTTCTGCGCAAGATATTCATGAGCGCATTAGTTCCAATCATTTTGACTACCAAACCCTTGCGGAACACTTAAAAAATACTGATTTAATTTTTCGTATTCAACGCTTACTGGAGCTCCAAGCCCAAGCTTGCCGTGATATTGCGCTAAGTTTGCAACAAAATAAAACCTACCGTTATGACCTGCGTTTAGAAAAAGCCATTAACGGGCTAAATCAATCGTTCGAGCTTTATAGTAATGGCCATATTGAAGAAACCGAAAATCTTATCAATCTCCAAACATTACTGGATAATTTAAAAAGCGTTGACTACCAATTACGCCATATTGATCAAGAAGTGAACGAGTTGGAACAAACCGATACGGCTCAAATTTATACGGAACAAATTACCGGTTTAAACAATATCCTGCTTGCCCTGCGTAGCCACTTTAATTTCAATTCGCAACTCTTTCGCCATGCGGTACGTTTGTCGATTGTCGTGTTTATTTGTTGCACCATCGGCGAGTTTTTGCCGTTAGATCGGGCGTATTGGGTGTTATTAACCGCTGTTTTTGTTTGTCAGCCCAACTACACAGCGACTAAACTTCGTCTAAAACAACGAATTGTCGGCACCATTCTTGGTGTCATTCTGGCATCGCTTCTGCCCTATGCGAATCCGACACTGGAATTACAATTAGGTTTAATCGTGCTCACCAGCACGCTCTTTTTCTTTTTCCGTACCAATAATTACAGCTTTTCCACCTTCTTCATTACCTTACAGGTGATTTTCAGCTTTGATGTGATGGGCTTTAATGTGGAACAAGCGCTTTATTCTCGCGTCATTGACACCCTGATCGGCGCGACCATTTCCTGGTTTGCCGTGTCTTACTTATGGCCGGATTGGAAGTATTTGCAGTTGGATAAAGTCAGCCGTCAGGCAATCAAAAGCGATGCGAAATATTTGTTGTATATCATCAGTCAATTACAGTTTGGCAAAGGCGATAACTTGAAATACCGCATTGCCCGCCGCTATGCCCATGAATATGCTTCGGCATTAAGCGCCACCATTTCCAATATGAACCATGAGCCGAAAAAATATCAGGCATATTTACAGGCTGGATTCGAGCTTTTAAAAATTAACTATTCTCTACTGAGTTACATTTCTACGCTAGGAGCTTACCGCAGTAAAATGAAACAAATGCAACAAAGCACTTTTTTCTTGGCGGAATTTTATCCGGCAGCGAAGAAAATTATTTACATTTTAGAGCATATTGAACAGCTTACACCGATGGTTTTCGAGAAATTACAAAATAACATTGAAGTGAGTTTAAAACAGGCACAAAGCCATTTAGAAAAAAATCATAAAGCGGCACAGCTGCAAGGACACATTCCAATGCAGCAACTTAGCATGATCAACCAAATTTTACCGCCGCTTTACCATGCCGTTCATAAATGTTGTTAAACATCAATCAGGATCAAAATGGCTGCTTCACCGCCCCATTCCTTTGGGGCTTGGTGCAATGCTCTCACTTTCGGGTGTTGCACTAGCCAACGGGGAATCTGGCGTTTTAACGTATAAGTGCCGTAGCCTGTCATGATACTGGCGCAATAAAGATGTTCTTTCTCGCAGGTTTGAATTAATGCTGCCAGCTCTAATTTTGCCTGTTCACGTGTTAAACCGTGCAAATCCAAAAAAATCTCCGGTGAAAAATCACCGCGGCGTAATTGCTTCAATAAATACGAATCTTCATTTTCACGCAAATATTTGACCGCACTTTCCTCATCTAACAACGGCTCATATTCATCAGAAAAATAAAATAACGTATCTTGTTGTTCACGTTGTTCCTTTATTGCCTCTTGTGCTTTCTTTTTATACGAACCTGTCGTCACCACAACGGTATCCTGTTTTAACGGCTTCACGCCTTTCATTTCCGCACGAAACAGGGAAATCGCGTCCTCATCTAACATTTCGTTTCCTCTTTCAAATATGGTATAACTACGCGCAATTTTAACATTGATATGAGCAAATCATGAACCCAATTACCTTTAATCAAGAACTCATTGACAATATTTATTCCGCCAACGTGCAAGATGAACTGCACACGATCAAAGATTTCCTACGTTGGTGCTACAGCACCTTCAATCGTGCCGACATTTACTATGGACACGGCTATGACAATGCTTGGGATGAAGCACAACAATTGGTTTTAGCCACCTTGCACTTACCACCGGATTTTCCAAGTGAATTGTATGACGCTCGACTCACGACGGCAGAAAAACAGGAAATCATCCGTTTGGTCATCATCCGCATTGAAAAACGCATTCCTGTGGCTTACTTAATTCACCGTGCTTGGTTCTGTGGCTTAGAGTTTTATGTGGATGAACGCGTGATTGTTCCTCGCTCTCCCATCAGCGCCTTGATTGAACAAGGGTTCGCCGGCTTATTAACGCATGAACCGCAACGCATTTTAGATATGTGCACCGGCAGCGGCTGTATTGCGATCGCTTGTGCGGAACAGTTCCCTGAAGCCGATGTGGATGCCGTTGATCTCTCTTTTGATGCGTTGAATGTTGCCGAAATCAACATTGAACGCCACAATTTAACTCACCGCGTCTTCCCGATTCAGTCAGATTTATTCTCTCGTTTATTGGAAGAACAGTATGATCTCATTGTCACTAACCCACCTTATGTAGATCGAGAAGATCTCTCCGATATGCCGGAGGAATTTCACTACGAACCGGAAATGGCTCTCGGCTCCGGCAATGATGGGTTAACTATCACCAAAGAAATCCTACACCTAGCGCCAAATTACTTAGCTGACAATGGTGTATTAGTCTGCGAAGTAGGTAACAGCATGGTGCATTTAATTGAACAATTCCCACAAGTGCCGTTTAACTGGCTTGAACTCGCCAATGGCGGCGTAGGCGTATTCGCCTTAACCAAAGCCCAATTGCTTGAACACCAAGCGGCATTTGCTTAAGGCGCTGATTTCCTTTAAATAAAATGAATGACCGGCAAATAGCCCACCATTAAATCCAATGGGCGACTACCGGTCATAATATTTTTTCTTTTTTCAATGAAAAATCTTGATGTCATGGCTTTTTTACCATGATTAAAGAAAATTTCCATAATAGAACGATCAAAGAATATTTCTACGGTTTGCAGATTCGCGATTTCACAAAAACGCTTACTGCCGAATGTTTCCATGAGTTCGGTTTGTTCGCTTTGGCTGCGATCTAAGCAAACCAAGCCGTTTTCATAAGAAAGACGCAAGGATTGCCCTTGTTCATTTTGGAAAAACGTCAAATCAAAAGCCTGATTATGGGCTTCAAATCTTACATAAGCCCGATCTAAATCGGCAATTTCAGCGTTTCCATTAAGATGAAGCGTTGAAAGTGCGGTCAGATTTTCATACGTTTTTGCAATCGGGCGTTGGTAGATTTTATTGCCTTTTAAGCGTAATTCTCGCGGCAGGGTTAAGGCGGAATGCCATTTGAATTTGTCCGTTGGATAGGTTAAATCCGGCAAACCGATCCAACCGAAAAGTACGGCTTGAGTTTTATTGTCTAAACCGGCAAAAGTTTGCGGCGCATAGAAATCAAAGCCTTGATCTAATTCATCGATATAGTCTGCTTCAAAGGTTAACTCCGTTAATTTTCCCACAGCATACGTTGCATGGTAATTATTTTGGAATTGATGCGCTTCGCGATCTTTGCCTTGTGGCGACCAAATAAACACATCTTTATCGCCCAGTTTTAATAAGTCAGGGCATTCCCACATAAACACATTGGTATTATCAAACGCCGGTAAGGAAAGCTCACCTAGCAAACGCGGCGTATCTTCAAGATCGTCCATTTCAAAAATAATCGCCGTGCCGGTGAGGTTTTCCCGTTGCGCACCGCAGATAAAACGAATTTTACCGTTTTCAGTGAAATAAGGTTTCGGGTCACGAACGTGTTCTGTATAGCCTTCAGGCGCATTTTCAATTAACGGACGCTTGCTGAGCAATTTTCCATCAAGATCGAAAATGGCTAAATTTTGGAACGGGATACGCTGATTATCGCTTGGGCGACGGGTGTTACCGGTATAAAACATGGCTAATTTATCACCGACTTTTAATGCACCACCGGAATAACAGCCGTGAGATTCAAAAAGCTCACAAGGAATAAGATCGTCAGCAGATTGATAATGTTGGAAATCTTTGGTGATTAAATGCTTCCAGTGTTTCATGCCGTGCATGGCATCAAAAGGAAACCATTGATAAAAAAGGTGATATTTCTCGCCATCAAAGATGAGACCGTTCGGATCGTTCATCAGCCCGGTGGGTGGTGAAATATGAAAGTGCGGTCGAAAATCCTTGTCTTTTTTCACGGTTTGCGCAATTTCTGCAAGCTCACCGGGTTCTGCCGCAAGGATGCTTTTGTATTTACCGTTGTTAAAAATCTGCATGGGGTTTCTCCGTTTGAATGGGGGAGGCTAATCGTGAGAAAGCTAAATATCACGCGACGCTGTTTGGTGAAAATAAATCATTTAAAAGCGTGAGTTAGTTCACAAATTTGTAAATAAGCGTTTGCGTTGTTAGGTGGCGTTGAGTATGCTTAACCCTATAAAAACAAGTGCTATAAAAATAGCCAAACATATTTTGCTTTCCGAGTAGTGCCTCTGTGAGGCACTTTTTTTTGCTTAATAAACCGTGATCATCATGGGGCTCTATTGCATTTATGCTCATAAAACAAAGCCTGCTCGGTGTTGAGCAGACTTTGATCTCACTTAAAGTAAATTGCTGATAAAAATCACCAAAATAATAAACGGCACGACAAATTTTACATAGTTAAACCAAAGTTTGGTAAAAGTAGAATCTGGCGTTGGAGACAGTTCTTTTTTCGCGTCGTCTTTTAACACGAAACCCACGAAAAGCGCGCAACCAAGTGCGGTAAGCATAAACAGAATATTACCACTGACGAAATCAAAGGCATCAAAGATGCTTTTGCCGAAGAAGGTGACGTCTTTCCAAAGATTATCCCCTAAAATAGACGGCACGTTGCCCAAGAGAAAAATTCCGCTGAGCGTTAGAATAATGGCTTTGCTACGGCGCATTCTGAGTTTTTCTTGTAAGGCCGTGATGATCACTTCGTAAATGGTGATAGATGTCGTTAAAGCAGCGATAAGCAATAAGCCAAAGAAGATAATTGCAAAGAATTTACCTGCCCATAAATGGGAGAACACAATCGGCAAACTTTGGAATACCAATGTTGGGCCGGCATTCGGCTCAATGCCAAAGGTAAACAAAGACGGGAAAATCATAAAGCCGGCTAACACGGCAATAATGGTGTTAGTGAAGCCGGTGATTACCGCCGTTTGGATTAAATTTTCTTCTTTATTTAAGTAGCTGGAAAGGGTGATTAACACACCGAAACCTAAGCTTAATGCGAAGAAAACTTGTCCCAACACGAAAACAAATAATTTGGGGGTGATTTTAGAAAAATCCGGTTTGAGGTAAAAGGTGATACCTTCCATTGCGCCCGGCAAGGTAATATTACGAATAACCATGCCAATCAAGAAAATAAACAGCAATGGCATTAAGTATTTCACGGAGCGCTCAATGCCACCGATAATGCCTTTTGCCAAAATAATGTAATTGACGAGTACAAAAAGTGCGGTGTAAATAATGATTTCAACCGGGCTGTTACTGATGTGTAAATCGTAGAAATCTTTTGCGACATCTTTGGTGATGGGCGTAGAAATATCAAGCGTACCACTGATGAGATTAATGATATAGGTAATCACCCAACCGCCAAGTACCATGTAATACGCCATGATTCCAAACGCACCGAGAAGCCCCATATAGCCAAGCAGTTTCCAATATTTTGAAATCCTTTTGCCTTTATCTAAAATTTTATCGCCAAAGGCATCAATGGAGTTGACCCGTAAACGACGGCCAATCACGTTTTCTACTAAAATCATTGGAATACCAATGACAATCATCGCAATGCAAAATAGCAAGACATAGGCACCGCCACCGTTTTCTCCCACCAAATAGGGAAAGCGCCATGTCGCGCCAAAACCGACGGTTGCGCCGGCAACGGTAAGCACATAAGTTAAACGATTGGACCAGGTTTGTCGTTCTGATTTTGGTGTTGTCATAAGTTTTCCTGTATTTTTAATATTCTGTTTTATTTTTATATTCGCACAAATCTTCAATGATGCACGCACCGCAGCGAGGTTTGCGCGCCACGCAAGTATATCGTCCATGCAAAATTAACCAGTGGTGTACGTCCACCTTAAATTCGGCAGGAACCACTTTTATCAATTTTTCTTCGACTTTCACCACATCTTTGCCGGGCGCAAAGCCGGTACGGTTACAGACGCGAAAAATATGGGTATCCACGGCGATAGTCGGATGTCCAAATGCGGTATTTAATACCACATTGGCCGTTTTTCTTCCTACGCCGGCAAGGGCTTCTAATGCTTCGCGATCTTCAGGCACTTCACCGTGGTGTTTTTCAATTAAATCACGGCAGGTTTTGATGATATTTTCTGCTTTGCTATTAAATAGGCCAATCGTTTTGATGTATTCTTTTAAGCCATCCACGCCCAACGCCAAAATTGCCTGCGGCGTGTTGGCGACAGGAAAGAGTTTATCTGTCGCTTTATTTACCCCTTTGTCAGTGGCTTGTGCTGACAAAATCACGGCAATTAATAATTCAAAGGGCGAGCTAAAATTCAGTTCCGTGGTTGGGTGCGGATTGGCAGCACGCAGACGTTTTAGAATTTCAATTCTTTTTTCTTTATTCATACTTTTCCTTCTACTTTTTTGCTTGTGCAAAAAAGTAGCAAAAAACACACCCCAAGCTAATTTGCTTGTCTGAGCTTGGTGAGAATTTTCTTTACGGAAAATTTAGAACTCGCAACTAGGTTGCTCAAACAAGCTAAATTTTCCTAAAAATTCTCAGTCGCTCAGGCAAATTAGATGGGGACGAATTATCTGAGCATTATTTATTTTTAAACTACTTTTTTGTATCTATGATATTTTTTAACGCTAATAGCAACGCTAAACCGATAAATGCACCGGGGGGCAAAATTGCCAGTAGCAGATTACTGTCGCTATGGAAAAATTCAATTCGCATAAATGCTGCCCAGTTGCCCAATAAGTTTTCGATGCCGTCAAATAACGTACCATTGCCAATAGCTTCACGTAGGGCACCTAATGCGACCAAGCCACATAACATCCCTAATCCCATGGAAAAACCATCAAAGGCAGAATGGGCGATGCTGTTCTTTGAGGCAAAGGCTTCCGCCCGCCCGATCACGATACAGTTGGTCACAATCAGCGGAATAAAAATACCGAGTGATTGGTAAAGCGGGTAAGTATAAGCGTTCATCAGTAATTGCACCACAGTAACCGTCGTGGCAATGATCATGACGTAAATCGGAATCCGAATTTCGTTGGGAATATGTTGACGAAAAATCGATATGACCGTATTGGTACAGGTGAGCACCAGCATGGTGGCTAAACCTAAACCCAGGGCATTCGTTGCCGTATTGGACACAGCAAGTAGCGGACACAATCCCAGCAATTGCACCACCGTGGAGTTATTCGTCCAAATACCTTGAACGAAAATGGTTCTCCAAATGCTTTTTTCATTTGGAATTGTCACCGCACTTTTATTTTCGACAGATTGGCTTTCTGCCGGCGTTTCAGTTATTTCATCTCGTTTATCCATTATTCTTTCTCTTTCGGTAAATTATCCAACATAGCAAGTGCAGCGCGTTTTACTTGATTGACCACAGCGCGCGGCGTGATTGTCGCCCCGGCGAATTGATCGAATTTACCGCCGTCTTTTTTGACTGCCCATTCTGCCGCTTTCTCTTGGCTGATGACTTGATGATCAAAGCTCAAAATCCAATTGGAAATACGCGTTTCGATTTTATCGCCCAAGCCCGGCGTTTCATGGTGTTCTGTAATGCGCACACCAAGCACTTCGCCGTCCGGTTTCATGCCGACTAAAATACGAATATCACCGGAGTAACCGTCATGCGCCACGCTTTCAAAAGCATACGCGGTGATTTTGCCGTCTTTTTTGGCTGTACAGATTTTTTGAATCGCGACATTTTGCAATGCGTCGATTTTCGGTACATCGCAATCTTGCGTTAAATCATTCGTAAAATAGTCCTGTGGAATCACTTGTAATAATAACGCCCGTTGTTGCGATTGCATTGCCTGATCGATTTTATCTTTCGTGAGAAAATAAACGCCGCTCGAAATTGCTGTGCAACAAAATGCCACAAAAGCCAATAACACGCCGTATTTGGAGGTGATTTTAATTGCTTGCATGATGTCTCCTTATCCACGATGACCGGCGACCCGTGGACGGGTGTAATGATCGATTAACGGCACGCAAATGTTGCTGAGCAAGACGGCAAATGCCACGCCGTCAGGGTAGTTGCCATAAAACCGAATTAAATAAACGAATAATCCCACCAATGCACCAAATACCAATTTTCCTTTCGGCGTAATCGAAGCCGTAACCGGATCAGTGGCGATAAAGAATGCGCCGAACATCATGGCACCGCTGAAGAGTTGGCTTGCCGTGCTTAAGTGGCCACTCGTTGAGAAGAGTTCGGTTAACAGACTCAAAAGGGTAAAGCTGCTTAACATTGCCACGGGAATGTGCCAGTGAATGGCTTTTTTCAGGATTAAGAAAATTCCCCCCAGTAAAAAGGCGAAATTGATTTGCCACCAACCTTGCGCAAAATCCCAACCGTTTTGGGTAAATATCGGTAATTTCACTAAGTCGGCATAAACCGAACTGATATTGCGATCGGAAGCCTGTGTGGCGTAAAACAATTTCGTGGTATCCAGCGGCGTGGCTTGTGTCATGCCGTCAATGGAGGCGGTTAATTGGTGTAAGCTAAAACCATCGGTAGTTAAACCATGAAAAATCAATTGTAAGGCATCGGCAAAGGTTGGCGGTTCCGGCAGAAGTTGAATCGCCGGCATCCAAGTCGTCATTTGCAATGGGAATGAGGTCAACAACACGACATACCCTACCATAGCAGGGTTAAAGGGATTTTGCCCTAATCCGCCATAAACGTGCTTGCCCAAAATCACCGCACAAAATGTGCCAATAAGAATAATCCAATAGGGCGCATAAGGCGGAATCGCCACCGCAAGAATCAGTGCGGTCAAAATTACACTCAAATCAGAAAGGTAACTCAAGGGTGGTTGTTTGCGCAAAAAAGTCACTAACAATTCTAGCACCAAAGCAAAACTGATTGCCAAGGCGGCTTGAATCAGCACGCCAACACCGAAGTAATGCACTTGTAATGCAATCGCCGGTAGCATGGCTAACATCACCCAAAGCATAATTCGCATGGTGAGTTTTCCCGAATGAGTATGGGGTGAACTGATCATCTTAAACATGGGTGATTCCTTAATGCTGTTCATTTTGTTGGGCTTGCTGTGCCGCTTTTTTCGCTTTGGCGCGTGCGATAGCGGCGGCAATGGCGGCTTTGCGCGGATCCGTCTCTTCTGATTTTTCATCTGAAATTTGAACCGCACTTTGGTCTGTTACCGGTTCGGAAGAGGCTACGTTTTCCCCTTGCTGCGCGGCTTTTTTCGCTTTAGCACGCGCGATCGCAGCCGCAATGGCAGCTTTGCGTGGATCTGTTTCCGCTGTATTTTCATCTGAAATTTGAACCGCACTTTGGACTGTTGCCGGTTCGGCAGAGGCTACGTTTTCCCCTTGCTGCGCCGCTTTTTTTGCTTTAGCACGTGCGATAGCCGCCGCAATAGCGGCTTTGCGCGGATCCGTTTCCACTGAATTTTCATCTGGAATTTGAACCGCCCTTTGGGCTATTTCAGGTTCAGTTGAGGCTACAGCTTCCCCTTGTTGAGCGGCTTTCTTCGCTTTGGCTCGCGCGAGCGCGGCAGCAATCGCAGCTTTGCGTGGATCAGTTTCTGCTGGATTTTCATCTGGAATTTGAACCGCACTTTGGGCTGTTGTCTGTTCGGTAGAGGTTGTGGTTTCCCCTTGGTACGCCGCTTTTTTCGCTTTAGCACGTGCGAGCGCGGCAGCAATAGCA
This sequence comes from Aggregatibacter sp. oral taxon 458 str. W10330, assembly GCF_000466335.1. Lineage (NCBI taxonomy): Bacteria > Pseudomonadati > Pseudomonadota > Gammaproteobacteria > Pasteurellales > Pasteurellaceae > Aggregatibacter > Aggregatibacter sp. oral taxon 458. The sequence goes on from NZ_KE952614.1 coordinate 105,012, forward strand.
GCTTTGCGCGGATCCGTGTCTGCTGGATTTTCATCTGAAATTTGAACCGCACTTTGAGCTGTTGCCGGTTCGGCAGACGCTATGGTTTCCGCTTGACGGGCTAATCGGCGCGCCTTGCGTTGTGCCATGATGTCGCGATTGTCAGGCTGAATGTGACCTTTTTCATCAATAAGGGTTTTTTGCTCAATTTGCGTATTTTCTGCAGACTCGGCTTTTTTCGCTTTTAAGCGTTCTAAGGCAGCGGCGACTGGATCGACGCCTTTTTGCTGTGCTAATTCTTCACGGCGTGCTGCCGCGGCTCGTTGAGAACGCGCTTTGCGTTCTTGTTCTTCCCGTTCTAGGCGGGCTTGGCGTTGTTCAAAACGGATTTTCGCCTCTTCTGCTAATTTTGCTTTATGTTTAATTTCCCAAATTTTGGCTTTTTCTTGGCGGAAATATTGAATAAGCGGAATGTGGCTTGGGCAAACATAGGCGCACACACCACATTCAATACAGTCTTTGAGAGAATATTCTTCCGATTTTTCGTGATTTTCGCTTCGCGCAAACCAATAGAGTTGCTGCGGCATCAGTTTTACCGGGCAAGCATCGGAGCAGGCAGAGCAGCGAATACAGCTTTTTTCCGGTTCCGGTGGCGCATATTCAAAATGATCCGGTGCCAATAAGCAGTTTGCCACTTTGGTCATCGGCGCATTTAAATCAGGTAGAATGACACCCATCATTGGACCGCCCATGAAGACTGGGAAACGGTCGTCATATTGGTAGCCGGTTTCACGCAATAAATGAGAAATCGGGGTGCCAAAGCGTGCCCAATAATTGCCTTTGTTTGGAATTTTATCACCGGTGAGGGTAACGACGCGTTCAATTAAAGGCTCGTCATCAAGTACCGCGCGTTTAATCGCAAAGGCAGTTCCCACATTTTGCATGAGCACGCCAATACTGGAGGAACGTTGCCCACTTGGCACTTCCATGCCTGTTAGCACTTGAATGAGTTGTTTTGCCGCACCGGACGGATATTTTGTCGGAATGATACGGATGTCAATGTCATTTGCGCCATGTAATGCATGTTCTAAGGCGAAGACGGCTTCAAGTTTATTGTCTTCTACGGCGATAACGACTTTTTCAGGGCGCAAAATATAACGCAAAATACGCACGCCCTCGATGATTTCATCGGCACGATCGCGCATTAAGCGATCGTCGCAGGTGATGTAGGGTTCACATTCTGCGCCGTTAATAATCAGCAATTTAACCTGTTTTTCAGCAGAGTGAATTTTGGCTGCTGTCGGGAATACCGCGCCACCCAAGCCGGCGATGCCTGCTTGATAAATTTTTTCAATGAGCTGTTCCCGCGTTTGGGTGAAAAAATCCTCGATTGGCACTTGTGGACGCCATTGATCCAAGCCATCTGCTTGAATATGTACGCAGGTTTCTGTCAGCCCGGATGGATGTGGCGCGACATAAGGCGCGATATCAATCACTGTACCGGAGGTGGGTGCATGAACAGGTAAACTTTGCAAGCCATCGCCTTGTGTCAGTGGTTGTCCTTTGAGTACGCGATCACCGGGTTTTACCAACAGGTTTCCTGCAGTACCGGCGTGTTGTTTTATCGGCACATAAAAATCATCGGGCAGAGGGAGTGTGCGAATGGGCGTACCATTAGATTGGGACTTCATATCCGGCGGGTGAATACCACCGTCAAATTCCCAAAGTTTGCCACTGTTAAAACGTGTTAATACATCCGCCATTTATTTCCCCACAATGATTTTCTTCTCTGCCGATGTGGTATCAACAATCGGAATCACTAGATTAGGATCGAATTTCCAATCCCAAGTATCAATATTTTTTTCGACTTTAATCATGGAAATACAGCTGGTCGGGCAGGGCGCAACACAAAGCTCACAGCCGGTACATAAATCAGGAATAATCGTGTGCATGAGTTTATTGCTACCGATAATGGCATCCACCGGACACGCCTGAATGCATTTGGTGCAGCCGATACACATATTTTCATCAATAAAGGCGACTTTCGGCGCAGGATCTTCGGCTAAATTATCGGTCTCCGGCGGTTCAACGCCAAGCAATTCGGCGATTTTAATGACAGTGGGTCTGCCGCCGGGAATACATTTGGTAATCACATCGCCGTTGGCAATGGCTTCAGCATAAGGTCTGCAACCGGGATAGCCACATTGGCCACATTGGCTTTGCGGTAAAATCGCATTGATTTTTTCGACAATGGGATCTGCTTCGACTTTCAGTTTTACGGATGCAAAGCCCAAAATAGCGCCGAAAATCAGCGCCAATATGACAATGGCAATGAGAACGTAATAGAAAGTTGCCATTATAGTTTCACCAATCCGGTAAAGCCCATGAACGCAAGCGACATTAAGCCTGCCGTAATCAAGGCAATAGAGGCACCACGAAACGGCATTGGCACACTGGCGGCAACCAAGCGTTCACGCAATGCGGCAAATAAGACTAAAACTAAGGCAAAACCGGCAGAGGCACCAAAGCCGTAAGCCACCGATTCCGTTAAATTATGCGCAAGATTCACGTTTAACAACGCCACGCCAAGTACCGCACAGTTGGTGGTAATAAGCGGCAGGAAAATGCCCAGTAAACGATATAAAGTTGGGCTGGTTTTGTGAATCGCCATTTCAGTAAATTGCACTACTACGGCGATAACTAAAATAAAAACGAGTGTGCGTAAAAATGTTGCGTTTAATGGGGCGAGAATATAATGATCCACTAAATAGGAGCAAAGCGCCGCCACCGTTAGCACAAAGGTTGTTGCCAAGCCCATGCCGATAGCGGTTTCGATTTTTTTTGAGACGCCCATAAAAGGGCAGAGTCCGAGAAATTTGACCAGCACGAAGTTATTAATCAATGCCGTGCCGATGATCAGTAGAATGTAATGTGTCATAGCGTTCAATTCGTTCGTATAAGCGGTGTATTATCGCCATTTATGGGCTTAAGAACAATAAAAAAATAAGCAAGGTAGGTGAACGAATTTTAACAAAACTGACCGCACTTTTTGATACGCCGAAAAGTGTATTTTAAAAGTGCGGTGGATTTTTCAGCCGTTTTATTATAGCCAGCCAAAGTCTGGCTGTAAAAGCCATAGGCTATGCGTATGGCGCCAAATAGCTTAAGCGATGAACAGAAAAAAATCCTCGCTACATAATGAACAAGGCTGACAACCGAAACTCAACATATAGGACGATTATTTAACCCCTCGTAGCGTGCAACTTGTTGCACGAATAATTAACTTCGGTACGTAATTTACGATTTCATGCGTATCGTGCATCTTGATGCACAACCAAATAACGCACGGAACGTTATTTAATTCTTTCAGGCATTCACGATTTCGTTCGTAGCGTGCATCTTGATGCACGACCAAATTACGCAAGGAACGTTATTTAACGCTTTCAGGCATTCGCGATTTCGTGCAACAAGTTGCACGCTACAATTCA
>NZ_KE952614.1:108578-113527 GCF_000466335.1 Aggregatibacter sp. oral taxon 458 str. W10330
TAGTGATATGAAAATAAACACGGTTACCGGTTTTCACACGCCCCTTGAAGGTTTGTGAAGTATAGACCCTTACTGGGCTAATTCTTCTGCAATTTCTTCCGCTTGCTTAATCACATAGCTCACGGCTTCTTCTTGTTTATCCGGCGGATATTTGTAGCGTTGCAAGGCGCGTTTCACGAGAATACGCATTTTGGCACGAACGCCTTCTTTGTATTGCCAGTCAATCGTAACTGAGCGTTTTAATGTATCAGTAATTTCTTTGGCTAGTTTGGAAAGCACTTCATCGCCCATCAGTTCCCGTGCGCTTTGGTTTTGTGCAAGTGCTTCATAGAATGCCAATTCTTCTTTTTTCAAGCCTAACTTTTCACCTAAAGCTAAGCGTTCTTGGAAGTCTTGGCTCATTTTGAAGAGCTCATCCAAAATTTCTACCACGCTTAAATTGTGGTTGTGATATTGGTTTAAGGCTTCTTTCAAACGTTGCTCAAAGTCTTTTTGCAAGGTGAGGTTTGCACCTGATTTGGCTTTGATTTCGCTTGCCAAATACCGCTCCATTGCGCTGACCCATAAATTCTTCGTCGGGCTGTTTTTGATGGTCTGTAAAAACTCTTCGGAAAGCAGGCTGATTTGTGGCTGCGGTTTTTCCAGCAGATCAAATAAATCAATGACGCCTTCGGAATAGACGGTTTGATTGACCAATTTTTTTAATAAAATCTGTCTTTCATTTGTGCCCGTGCCGTTTTGTTCGCGCTTAGTGAGAATGGCACGCACGGCATCATAAAAGGCAATCTCTTGGTTGTATGGCTCGACTTCCGCTAAGGCACCACATAGCATATAACCTTTTTTCACCAAGCCAGCCGCTTTCAAAAAGGCTTTTTTGCGAGGCTCGGCTTCTTTTTTATCAAACCAATGTTGCTCGTGCGCTTTGCCATCAAAAGGTAATTGATCAAGACTTAAAATATGGTTGGCGGCAAAACGAATCGCCATTAGTAATTCATGTGGTTCGTCCTTCTCTAAGGCGGCTTGAACATCAAACGTTTTCCCTTCAACCGGCGTTGCAAACAGGCTACGCACAAATTCTAAATGCTCTTTCATTTTAAAGAACACATCAATCACGCTATCCGTCAGCTTGCCCTTGCCTTGCGAATTGGTGTATTGCCGGGTGGCTTTTTTGAGCTCGTCAGCAATGCCTACATAATCCACAATCAAGCCGCCATTTTCTCGGCTTTTATTACGGAATACACGGTTAACCCGAGCAATCGCCTGCATCAGGTTATGCCCCTGCATCGGCTTGTCGATATACATCGTATTACAACAAGGCGCATCAAAGCCCGTCAGCCACATATCGCGCACAATCACCACTTTCAGCGGATCGTTTGGGTCTTTAAAGCGGCGTTCCAGCGTTTGTTTTTCCTGTTTACTGTAAACGTGTTTCTGCATTTCCGGCGCATCGGAAGCAGAACCTGTCATCACAATTTTAATCGCCCCTTCGTTAATATTGTCCGAATGCCATTCAGGACGCAGTTTGATGATTTCATTGTATAAGTCCACGCAAATCTGACGACTGGAAACCACTATCATTGCTTTGCTATCGACCACTTCATTGCGTTTGGCAAAATGCTGCACAAAATCTGCGGCTAAATCGGCAAGGCGGGCTTGCGAACCCAGCAATTTTTCCTGCAAACGCAGGGCAGGGGATTGCTCCTCTTCCAGCAAATCATCAATTTCTTTGAATAGTTCATCGTGTTCTTTTTCGTTTAAGCGGATTTGGCGCGCTTCATACACAATCGGCACCGTTGCGCCATCTTCCACCGCATCTTGCAAGTCATAAATCGACACATAACGCCCAAACACATCTTGCGTGTCCTTATCTTCTAGGCTAATCGGCGTACCGGTAAAACCGATAAACGAAGCATTAGGTAGCGCATCGCGCAAATGGCGGGCGTAGCCTGCCTGAAATTTGCCTTTATGCAATTTTTGCGTAAAGCCATATTGGCTGCGGTGTGCCTCATCGCTGATTACAATAATATTGCTGCGCTCATTTAAAACAGGGAAGCAGCTTTCTTCCTCATTTAGGGCGAATTTCTGAATCGTCGTAAAAAACACGCCGCCGACTTCATTTTGCGCGAGCAGTTGGCGCAGTTGATCGCTGTCTTCCACTTGTTGCGGTGTTTGTTTGATTAAATCTTTGCCTGAAGAAAAGGTTTGGAAAAGCTGACCGTCCAAATCGTTGCGGTCGGTGACCACCACAATGGTAGGATTTTTCAATTCAGGCTGCGCAAGCAGTTTGCCGGCATAAAACAACATGGAAATAGATTTACCCGAACCCTGCGTATGCCACATCACGCCAATGCGGTGGTCGCCTTTTTCCGAAGTCGCAAAAAGAGTGGAATCGACCGCTTCATTTACGCCGTAATATTGATGGTATGCCGCGATTTTTTTAATGGTTTTACCATTGGAATCCCGCTCAAATAAGACGAAATAGCGGATATAGTCCAATAAATCCTCAGGCTTCATCAAGCCATTGAGCAGGCTTTGCAATTCATCGTCAAAATATAAGCGCGCGCTTTGATTTTTTTCATCCACCACTTTCCACGGTGTAAAGCGTTGGAAATCTGCCGAAAGCGAGCCCAAGCGTGCGGCAATGCCGTCTGAAATAATCAGGGCTTGGTTGTAAACAAACAGCTCGGCAATCTCATCTTTATAGGTTTCAAACTGATTAAATGCCTGCAATAAATCCGCCGATTCACGCAGCGGATTTTTGAGCTCAAATACCACCAAGGGCAGACTATTGACAAAGCCGATAATATCGGGAATCCGTTTGCCCCCTTTACGGCTGCGGATTTCCAGCTGATTGACGGCAACAAAGCGGTTGTTCTTCACCTGCTCAAAATCCACCAAGCGCGCCATTTCTATTTTTTGCTCACCGTTTGCCTGGTATTCCACCCGCACGCCATCACGCAACAGTTTATAAAACGCCTGATTACGCACCACCAAGTCGCCGATATCGGTTTTCGTCGCGGATTTCACCACAGAATCAACCGCACTTTCAGGCAGTTGCGGATTAAGTTTACGCACCGCCTCACGCAGTTGCTCAATAAAGACTACGCCGCTCAAATCGCCACGGGCAAACTCGCCTTCATGAACAGGCAAGTCTTTACCATAGCGATATTCCCAACCGAGGGATTGTAGGCGTTGAATGGTGAGTTGTTCGATGTCGTTTTCGTTGAGCATAGGTGTTCCTTTTGTGTATTTGCTGTCTTTGGGGAGCTAATGGATTAATTTCTTCGTTTATTGATACTGCCAAATCTCCCCTACCCCTCTTTGCTAAAGAGGAGGATTTCTTGAGTAAATTGCCGGCAACTGGCTCATTGCTAATCTAAGAAAATTTCAATCTCTCATCGCATATTAAAGTAGTAAACCAAAATTCAAATTACCCTCGATTCAATCCCCCTCTTTAGCAAAGAGGGGTAGGGAAGATTTGGTGGAAGTGAAATTAGCTTTGTGGCTCATGAGTCCTTGTAAGGTGCACTTTAGCCCACCAAATATTTATTCATCCGACCACATTTAACCAATCAACCTTCGCTCAAATCCCCCTCTTTAGCAAAGAGGGGTTAGGGGAGATTTGGCAGAAGTGAAATCAGCCTTATGGTTCATTAGCCCTTGTAAGGGGACTTTAACCCTCCAAGTTTTCTACGGCACGATTTCGTAATACAGGCTTCGTCCGCCGCCACTTGTACGCAAAATGTTTTTTGCAACTAAATCCGTGAGATCGCGCAGTGCCGTATCGCGCGAAACTTTCGTTAATGCGGCATATTTTTTATTGGTTAAATTGCCTTCAAAATCATCCAATAAACGATTTAATACCTTGCGTTGTCGTTCGTTTAAATCGAATTTTCGCCATTTTTGCCAATAACGATGTTTGGCTAACACCTGATCTAAGGTCTCTTGGGTAGCATGCATTGCCTCAATCATATTTTGAATGAACCATGCAATCCACGTTGTTATATTTGTGAAGCCTTTTTGCGTATTTTCTAAAATCTCATAATAATCCGACCGCACTTTTTGAATTTGTGCGGAAAGACTATAAAAACGCGGAGCGTTTTTTTCTGTTTTTGCCAGTAAAAAATCCGCAATCGCACGGGCAATACGTCCATTGCCATCTTCAAAAGGATGTAACGTCAAAAACCACAAATGGGCAATCGCCACTTTAATAAAGGGATCACCTTTTTCTTCGCGATTAATCCAAGCTAAAAAACGTTGCATTTCAACGTCTAGTGTTTCTGCCGGTGGGGCTTCAAAATGGATTTTTTGCTTTCCAATGTTGCCGGAAATCACCTGCATTGCGCCCTGTTTGTCATCGCGCAATGCCGCAACGTTAATTTTCGACATTCCGCTATAACCGGTCGGAAAAAGCGCAGCGTGCCATGCAAATAAGCGTTCTAATGTCAAGGGTGTATCTACATTGGTCGTAGCATCGAGGGTCATTTCGACGATGCCTTCAACGGCTCGATCCACTGGCAATAAACCGCCGATTTCAACGCCAAGACGACGCGCAAGGGAAGAACGCACTGATTGAGGATTCAGCCATTCCCCTTCAATTTCACTGCTTTTGACGATGCTATGCGTCAGCGATTGCAGACCCAGTTGTGCCAATTCCTCAAAGCCAATATCCCATAAACGACCAAATAGTCGTCCTTGCTGATAGTGCGCTTGATTGAGCAAAGGCAGTAATGCGGTTAAATCATAATTCCATGTTGTCCAATTTTTCTGTTGCCAAATATATTTCTCATTCATCATACAGCGATTCCCTCTTCTATTTGCCTTAAAATATAAGGCAAATACTAAGGCGATTTGACGGATTTGTCTATGGTGATGTTTTTATTGAGCATCATAGATTCCTGAGCGTGTTTGGCTTTAAATCTCCCCTAACCCCTCTTTGCTAAAGAGGG
>NZ_KE952616.1:0-944 GCF_000466335.1 Aggregatibacter sp. oral taxon 458 str. W10330
ATCGACCGCACTTACGGCATAGGTAGTGAAAAAGGGATGGCGATTCATGCCGTGACAGCGGCATTACAAGCCGCGGCACAAAACGATACCGCAGGCAGTCTTGTCGCACTGGCTTCGCCTTATCTCAATCAAAAAATCCATGAGATGACGGCAGGCGACACGGCAAAAGACAAAGCAGCGAATCTCATGGCGCATGCGCTGCTTTCTGCAGTGGAGTTCCAAGTGACAGGCAAAGACCCATTAACGGGGGCAGTGGCAGGAGTGACAGGTGAGGCAACCGCTGAAATCCTGACTAAAGCGATTTACAAAAAAGCGCCGAGTGAACTCACCGCCAATGAGAAAGAAAACATCAGCACTTTGAGTCAACTGGCGGGCGGATTGGCTGCGGCATTGACAGCGAAAGCGAATGGCAGCACCACAGAGCAAGGGGGGAATTTCCTTGCTGCAACTTCAGGGGCTGAGACGGCTAAAAGGGCGGTGGAGAATAATTTTGTGATGGCTATAACTAGGGCTAGCGCGCTAGTTTGTTCCAGAGCCTGTATCCAAGCCATTGAAGCTGGCTTAGGCATTTCACTAGGTGTCGGTCTTACCACAGATGAGGAGAAAGCAGCATTTTTAGCTGGGATGTCACAAGATCCTGAAAAAATTAGTAGATTAAGTAAAGAACAAGTTGATTATCTTAATAGACAAATTTTATCTAAAGGCCTGCTATTTGATAATTTAAGCATGCTTGGTTCTCATGTTTGGATCCCGAATGCAAATGGAGGTTTTACACCGATTGATCCGAGCTTAGTGACAACAACCTATGGCGGGAAACAGGTTATTGACCCAAGGATTTTTGTAAATCATACAGGCGGTGTTGAGTATCCAGCAGATTATAATTTGCCTACTCACACTGGTGGAAATCAAACGGTAACGAATGATAAAGACAGCCATATTTTGGT
>NZ_KE952617.1:0-9044 GCF_000466335.1 Aggregatibacter sp. oral taxon 458 str. W10330
ATTTCGTGCAACAAGTTGCACGCTACGATTCTAAGCAATCAAAGTGCGGTCTGTTTTTTTGTTGTTTTAATATGACAAATGAGGCTTTCTCATGCTCCTCCTCATTTGTTGTTATAAAAAATAAGCTCAATGCGCAAAAAAGTTTTGACAATTATTCATATCATATAATACAATTTTTATATGTTAAATCTTTGTTAATTATTACTGTAAACTAAGGAGACAAATATGAACAAAAACGTTGGTGGTATAGATAAAATCATTCGCATCCTGTTAGGGGTCGTTCTTATCGCACTCACGTTAACGAACGTCATCGGTTGGTGGGGATGGATTGGTGTTGTGCCGTTATTGACCGGACTCTTCTCACGCTGTGGTCTTTATTCATTACTTGGCATTAGCACCTGCCCATTAAAAAAATAATGCATTAAGGCATCATTTCCTCATTGGCAATGATGCCGCTTATTTATTCTGAGAAAAACACACACTATGACGATTTCCATCATTTCCGCCATGGAAGCAAAAGACAAATTAGCTGCCGGCGCCATATTAATCGATATTCGTCAACCGGAAGAATATCACCGCGAACATATCGACGGTTCAATTCTACAACCGCTGGACGAATTACAACATCAAGGATTGAGCAAAACCTTAAAACAAGGAAGTTGCCTTATTTTTCACTGTAAATCCGGGGCAAGAACCGCCGGCCAAGCTGACTTTTTGAAACAGTTGGCACAAGAAAATCATTGTGAAGCTTATCTGCTTCAAGATGGGATAACAGGCTGGAAAAACGCCGGGCTTGCTACGCGATTTAATCCGTCACAACCCATTGAGATTATGCGTCAAGTCCAAATCGTGGCAGGAAGCTTAATTTTACTGGGCTCGTTGTTGGGATGGTGGATTTCGCCTTATTTTTATTGGCTACCCGCATTTGTCGGTGCCGGCCTCACCTTTGCCGGAATAAGCGGTTTTTGTGGTATGGCAAAACTTCTCTCTCTCATGCCATGGAACCGACGCTAACCAATTAGTGCGTGGAATTGTTAAAAAACGGATCAGTTATTGGTTTCAGCGGACAGGACGTGTAAAATACGCGCTCTTATTCCCACAATGTGCAAATACTAAAATAGGATCTGATGAAAGATATCTTCGAAAAAAGTCAAGAAGCCAGTACCTTTTTAAAATTGTTGGCCAATCCGAATCGCTTGGTGATTTTGTGTTGTTTACACGAACAACGCTATAACGTCACCGAATTAACCGTCAAATTGAATATGCCGCAGGCAGCCATGTCGAACCAATTAGCCCTTTTACGTAAAGCCGGATTAGTGGCGAGCGAGGTCAAACATCGGGAGCGCGTGTATTACATTAAAGATCCGAAAGTTGCTGAGATGATCAACGTATTACATCGCTTTTTCTGTGAAGTTCCCTCCGAAAAAGTATGATTCTCATCACCCAATACAAAAAAACGCAGGTTTAACGCTGCGTTTTTTTGTATCGTTTAAGTTGGACAAGTTTATCTAAACCATTTCCTCTTTATCTCTCATTGTGCATTTCAAGATTAGAAGAATCCTTTTCGCGTTTTTTCTTTGCCGCATCGTTACGTTGCTCAGCAATGTTATCCAGATAGGCTTCGGTAATATCACCGGTAACATAACAGCCAGTAAACACCGAGCAATCAAATGATTGAATAGCCGGATTTTCTTGTTGTACGGAACCGGTTAAATCCGCTAAGTCTTGGAACACCAATTTATCAACGCCAATCAGTTTGGCAATTTCATCGGTATTACGTTCATAGGCGATTAATTCGCTGCGTGTTGGCATATCAATGCCATACACATTCGGATAGCGAATTTCTGGTGCAGCGGAAGCAAAATACACTTTTTTCGCGCCGGCAGCGCGAGCCATCTCCACAATTTGTTCAGAGGTGGTTCCCCGCACAATAGAATCATCCACCAACAAGACATTTTTGCCTTTAAACTCTGCGGCAATGGTATTTAACTTACGGCGAACCGAACTCACGCGCTGCGCTTGTCCCGGCATAATGAATGTACGACCAACATAACGGTTTTTTACAAAGCCTTGGCGATAAGGTTTGTTCAACACATTAGCAATACGCAATGCAATATCATTTGAGGTTTCCGGCACCGGAATCACCACATCAATATCCATGTCTTGCCATTCACGGGCGATTTTTTCCCCTAAACGTTGTCCCATGTGCACACGGGCTGCATACACGGAAACACCATCAATGCAAGAATCCGGACGGGCAAAATAGACATATTCAAAAATACACGGCGTTAACACGGGATTGTCAGCACATTGTTGAGCATACAACTCGCCATCAAAAGTTATAAAAATCGCTTCTCCCGGTGCCACATCACGCACAAACTCAAATCCCACCACATCTAACGCCACGCTTTCCGAAGCGAACATATACTCGGTTTTGCCATGCTCTTCACGTTTACCTAACACTAAAGGACGAATACCATGGGGATCACGAAACGCCACCATGCCATGGTCAATGATCATCGCAATACAGGCATACGCACCGCGAATATCTTCATGGGTTTGTTTCACTGCATTAAAAATATCTTGCGGCGTTAACGCGTATTTTTGCGGTTGATCGAGGTGATACGCAAGAATATTCAGTAAAAGTTCTGAGTCGGAATTAGTGTTCACATGACGGCGGGCAAGGTTGAAGAGTTTTTCCTTCAATTCGACAGAATTTGTTAAATTGCCGTTATGTACCAAGGTTAAGCCATAAGGCGAGTTTACATAAAACGGCTGGGCTTCAGAGACACTGGAACTTCCTGCTGTCGGATAGCGTACATGACCGATACCGGTATTGCCCGCCAAGCGCAACATATGCACTTGTTGAAACACATCACTCACCAAGCCGTTCGCCTTACGCAAACGAAAGCGATTTTCGTCATCAATGGTGACAATGCCCGCCGCATCCTGCCCACGATGTTGTAATACCGTTAAGGCATCATAAATGGCTTGATTTACCGGGGTTTGGCTGACAATACCGACAATACCGCACATACACGTTGTTCCTCTACTGATTCTGAGTTGAAGTTGGGGTTGGATTTGAAGCCGGCGTAGTCACTTGCTCCAAATTCAAGGTTGAATTTAAAAAACTGGAATTTGCTTGTATCTGTTGGAAGAACCAATCCACCACAAAACGAAAGTGCGGTATTAATTTTGACTCTTTCCACCAATCACTTTGATTTGACGCGGTGAACGTATCCAAGAAAAATAACATTGCCGCCACAATGAGCACGCCACGTAATAGCCCGAAGCAAGCACCAAGGACTCGATCTGTCCCACTTAAGCCGGTGCGATCCACTAACTGACCTAACACATAATTCACGATAGCGCCAACAATCAATGAGACAATAAATAAGATAGCAATGGCAACACCATTGCGGATATACAGGGATTCAATGGAAGTTAACAAACCCGCCAAATACACATAAAAATTGCTTGCAATAAAAAATGCCACAATCCAACTGGCTAGTGACATCACTTCGCGGACGAAACCGCGTAATAAGCTGACAATAACGGAAAAAACAATAATGCCGATAATAATGTAATCAATCATCAAATCATCTCTAAAGTGTTGAAAAAGACACTTCTATTTGCAACGGGCGTTATTCTAGCAAAAAACGAAACCGTTTGCGCAAAAATTTACGCACTAAAAAACGCCCTTTTGCACAAAGAAGCAAAGGGGCGTCACTATACCATTGTTATGTTTGGGAATATAGAGAAAATCGGGGAATTAAAGCTCCTGCCAAAAATCACGGGGTAATTTTTTCTGAGCAAGATTCAGTAACTTTGCCAAATCCAAATAGGTGGGCTTGTCGGGGAAAGAAGGTAAGGTATCCTGCGTCTCTCTCAATTTTTCAAAAACGCGTTGAAAACCGACCGCACTTTGAGGGGACAATGCCGTTTGTGCGCGTTTGCCTAACCAATAAAATCCCTGCAAAGGCAAACATAACGCAAATAAAGCGCTTAACACCGCAACAGCAAGCGCCATGTTATCCCCTCGTGCATAAATTTGCTGCCACACCACAAATAATACCGCGAGAAACGGCATCATTTTCTGGGCAAATAAGGTTGCTTTAATAATGCGATTTTCGGGGAAAATAGCGCCTAACTTTGGTTCTAAAGGCCAACTATTTAAATAGTGTTGCCCTATTTTTAATGTGCGATAAAAACCCATGTCATGCTTATCCTTTGTGTCAATTCAACGTCAGGTTGCTCAACATAACATAAACTGACGGATTTTTTAATTTTCCATATTCATACCTCTTCTTTAGTAATCTTTTTTTCAGGAAAAATGAATCACTTACGAAATGTAAAAAAATTGCTAAATTTTTTTGATTCAGGTCGCATTTTTTGATGTTAAGAATTTATTTTAAAAGGTGAAGGGTGTATTCTATGGCGGTTTAATTTTCTATTATTCGTTCAATATTTGAACGAATTTTGTTTAACTCAAACCCGTATAGGTCGCTTATGTCTGAAAAATTAGTCCTAATCCTCAATTGTGGTAGCTCTTCATTAAAATTTTCTATTTTGAATCCTGCCACCGGCGAAGAAAAATTGTCCGGCTTAGCCGAAGCGTTTTACTTACCTGAAGCCCGTATTAAATGGAAATTACACGGCGAAAAAGGACAGGCTGATTTAGGTGCCGGCGCCGCTCACGCCGAAGCGTTAAATTTTGTTGTTAATAACATTTTCTCGCTTGATCCTGAATTACAAAAAGGCGTTGTTGCTATCGGTCACCGTATCGTACACGGCGGCGAAAAATTCACTTCTTCCGTTATTGTTACCGATGAAGTAGTTAAAGGCATTGAAGATGCAATTCAATTTGCACCATTGCACAACCCTGCACACTTAATCGGCATCAAAGAAGCATTCAAACTCTTCCCGCATTTGAAAGAGAAAAACGTGGTGGTATTTGATACCGCATTCCATCAAACCATGCCGGAAGAAGCGTACTTATACGCATTACCTTACTCTTTATATCGCGATCACGGTGTTCGTCGCTACGGCGCACACGGTACAAGCCACTATTATGTCAGCCGTGAAGCGGCAAAACGTTTAGGCGTGGCAGAAGACAAAGTCAACGTGATCACTTGCCACTTAGGTAATGGTGGTTCTGTTTCCGCGATTCGTCATGGCGAATGTATCGATACTTCTATGGGTTTAACCCCGCTAGAAGGTTTAGTCATGGGTACCCGTTGTGGTGACATCGACCCGGCTATCGTTTTCTACATGCACGACACCCTTGGCATGTCCGTTGAGGAAATCAACACCACCTTAACGAAAAAATCCGGTTTGCTTGGTTTAACCGAAGTCACTAGCGACTGCCGTTATGCCGAAGACAACTACGACAAAGAAATCCCGGCAAAACGTGCATTAGATGTTTATTGCTACCGTTTAGCGAAATACATCGGTTCTTACATGGCCGTTATCGGTGAGCGTTTGGATGCCATCGTCTTTACCGGCGGTATTGGTGAAAACTCTGCGCACGTACGCGAACTCACCTTATCGCACTTAAAATTATTCGGTTATAAATTGGATAATGAGAAAAACATGGCTGCCCGTTTTGGTAAAGAAGGCGTGATTACCGCTGACAACACCCCAATCGCCATGGTGATTCCAACCAATGAAGAATTAGTGATCGCACAAGACACCGCACGTCTTTGCATCTAAAACGTAATCTATAAACTGCCGATTTATTCGGCAGTTTCTTTTTCATCCTCTATTCCAATCGAAGGTAAATTATGTCTCGTACTATTATTTTAATTCCGATTAGCACCGGCGTAGGTTTAACCAGCGTAACGCTTGGTTTAATCAACGCACTTGAACAAAAAGGTGCCAAAGTCGGTTTCATGAAACCTATTTCTCAACCAAATACCGGTGAAGATATTATCGACCGTACAACCTCTATCGTGCGCACCAGCACCGGTTTAGAAACAGCTGAGCCGTTTATGCTCAGCGTGGCAGAATCGCTGATCGGTCAAAATCAATCTGATGTTTTATTAGAAAAAATCGTTGAAAATCATCAACGCCTTGCTAAAAACAATGAAATTGTGATTGTGGAAGGCTTGATTCCAACCCGCAAACATTCTTTCGCCAATAGCATAAACTACGAAATCGCCCAAGCACTTGATGCAGAAATCGTATTAGTTGCGGCACCGGCCACAGAAACCCCGGCACAATTAAAAGAACGTGTTGAAGCCGCAGCTTCTCTATTTGGCGGTCAAAACAATAAAAATCTTCTTGGCGTGATCGTGAACAAATTCAATGCGCCAGTAGATGAATCCGGCAGAACCCGCCCAGATTTAAGCGAAATTTTCGATTCTTTCCAACACAGCCACAACAGCGAATCCGAGTTGGTAAAATTATTTGCACAAAGCCAGCTCAACTTATTGGCTTGTATTCCATGGTCTGCAGATCTTATCGCAACCCGTGCGATTGATTTAATTAAACATTTAGGCGCATCCATTCTTAATGAAGGCGATGTAAACCGTCGTATTCGTGGTATCACTTTCTGTGCAAGAAGTTTGCCAAACATGGTGGAACATTTCCGTGCCGGAAGCTTACTCGTGGTTTCTGCTGACCGCCCGGATGTGATCGTGGCAGCGGCACTTGCGGTGTCCAACGGTATTGAAATCGGCGGTTTATTATTAACCGGCGGTTACAAATTAGATCCTCAAATCAACAAACTTTGTCAGCATGTTTTTGAAAACAAAAAATTGCCGGTTTTCCGTATTGAAGGCAACACCTGGCAAACCGCTTTAAGCCTACAAAACTTTAATCTTGAAGTACCGGTTGACGATAAAGAGCGCATTGAAAACATCAAACGCTACACCAGCGAAAAATTAGATGCCGCCTTCGTTAACGGATTAGTTGAAGCTTCAAGCCGTTTACGTCGTTTATCACCACCGGCATTCCGTTTCCAATTAACGGAATTAGCCCGTGCGGCGAATAAACGTATCGTATTACCGGAAGGGGATGAACCACGTACCATCAAAGCGGCCATCTTATGTGCTGAACGTGGTATCGCAGAATGTATCTTGTTAGCCAACCCTGAAGAAGTAAAACGCGTTGCTGAATCGCAAGGCGTGAAATTAGTCAAAGGCATCACTGTTGTTGACCCGGCAAGCGTACGTGAAAACTATGTTGCACGTTTAGTGGAATTACGTAAAGCCAAAGGCATGACAGAAACCATGGCGCGTGAACAATTAGAAGATAACGTTGTACTTGGCACCATGATGCTAGAAGCCAACGAAGTGGATGGCTTGGTATCCGGCGCAGTTCACACCACAGCCAACACCATTCGCCCACCGATGCAAATTATCAAAACCGCACCGGGTAGCTCCATTATCTCTTCCATCTTCTTCATGTTATTACCGGATCAAGTATTGGTTTACGGTGACTGCGCGGTGAATCCGGATCCGACCGCAGAACAATTAGCCGAAATTGCCATTCAATCTGCCGAATCGGCGAAATCCTTCGGTATCGAGCCGAAAGTGGCGATGATCTCCTACTCTACCGGCTCTTCCGGTAGCGGTGCAGACGTTGAAAAAGTGAAAGAAGCGACTCGTATTGCGAAAGAAAAACGTCCTGACTTACTCATCGATGGTCCATTACAATACGATGCGGCAGTGATGGAAGATGTGGCTCGTTCTAAAGCACCAAATTCTCCGGTTGCCGGTCAAGCTACCGTATTCATCTTCCCGGATTTGAATACCGGTAACACCACCTATAAAGCGGTTCAGCGTTCCGCCGACCTTGTTTCTATCGGCCCGATGCTCCAAGGTATGCGCAAACCGGTGAACGACTTGTCCCGTGGTGCGTTGGTTGATGACATCGTGTACACCATTGCATTAACGGCAATTCAAGCAACACAATAAAACGCTTGAAAAACACACCGCACTTTCGTGCAAAAGAAAAGGCTTTCATGATGAAAGCCTTTTTTATTTACCTAAATAATTGAATTAATTCATCCATTTTTTTATCCAAATAAACTACTTATTCACAGTAAAAAGTGCGGTCAGTACGTAGCGTGCATCTTGATGCACGCATAAACCACGCACAGAACGTTATGTAACTAGGGCATACACAATTTCGTACGTAGCGTGCAACTTGTTGCACAAATAAACCACACACGGAACGTTATTTGAGACCTTTGCAAAAAAGCCTTTCCTCCAACAGCCGAAACCTAAACACAGATTTTCGGCTGTTTTTGTTTCAAATATCCACTGATTCTATTCAAATACCCCCTTAATCCTCCCCGGATACCTGATAATCAGGAATCCGGCCGCCTTTTAGGCGCAAACAGGCACACTTAGCCTGTTAGCGGCTTTCAACAGGTTCAAACACATCGCCTTCAGATGGCTTTGCGCACTCACTTTGAGCAGACCAAAATAGGCTGCCCGGGCGTAGCGGAATTTGCGGTGCAGCGTCCCGAAGCTTTGTTCGACCACATAACGGGTCTTCGACAAATATCGGTTGCGTTTGGTTTGCGCTTCCGTCAGCGGGCGGTTGCGGTGGGCTTTGCGCATAATGCCATCCTGCAGTCGACGCTCTTCCAGATGTTGTCAGTTTTCCTCACTGTCATAGCCTTTATCGGCATAGACGGTCGTATCTTCGGCTATACCTTCCAGCAAAGGCGACAGGTGGTTGCACTCATGGGCATTGTCGGGGGTAATGTGCAGTTTCTCGATATAGCCTTCCGCATCGGTACGGGTATGTTGTTTGTAACCGAGTCTGTATAAACCGTTTTTCTTTGTCCAACGGGCATCTTTGTCTTTACTCGGTGTGGTTTGACCGCTGACTTGTCCTTCGTCATCGACTTCTATGGCCTGACGCTGTTTGCTGCCGGCAGTCTGAATAATGGTGGCATCAATGACGGCGGCAGATGCTTTCTCTACTTTTAAGCCTTTTTCGGTCAGTTGGCGGTTAATCAGTTCCAGCAATTCGGACAGGGTGTTGTCTTGCGCCAGCCAGTTGCGGTAGCGGCATAAGGTGCTGTAATC
>NZ_KE952617.1:9144-38200 GCF_000466335.1 Aggregatibacter sp. oral taxon 458 str. W10330
TTGCGGTAGCGGCATAAGGTGCTGTAATCGGGGATGCTCAGTTCGTCAAAACGGCAAAACAGGTTGAAATCGATGCGGGTGATGAGGCTGTGTTCGAGTTCGGGATTGGAGAGCCTGTGCCATTGTCCGTAGAAGCGCAAGAGCGACGCGAACGAATGAAAAAACAGTTCGCCGACTAAAATATAGATGTAGAAACCTTAAAAGGCCGTCTGAAATACTATTTGCACTCATTCCCGATTTGCCGCAACGGATGTTATCGGGCGGATTGGCAAAAGCGGAATTGCCCGCCGTCCGCACAGGCTTGGGATTCATCGATCGCAAGCTCGGCGGCTTTCTCGAACTGGGCTGGTATGCTTATCAAATGAAGCTCATCGGCACAGGCAACACCCCGCAGCCGAAACGCTCCGCGTGGGCGGAACTGTTCCGCCTGCTGAAAAACATCCGCCAACACCGCCTGCGTTCCGAACGGGCGTAAAAAGTGCGGTGGAATTTTTGCAATTTTTCGCTTAAATTCCATCGCTTGCAGCTACAAAAGTGCGGTCTATTTTACGAATTTTTCTTTATATTCCCCAACAGTAATCTGCGCCCTTCAAATTCCTTGCCGGCAATTTCCAAAGCGAAGCGTTCTTTGTCGGCGTCGCGTACTTTGTCGTGTACGGCACGTAATTCCTGCACGCTAGCACCCAATGCCTTGACGATTTCATCGCCCATTTTCATGGAAGAATAGAAGGTTTCGCGCACTACGAAATCCGCTTCCGCTTTCACTAGGGCCAGCGCATTGCGTCTATCCCAGGCGCGCACGAACACCTTGGCGTTCGGGTTGATATGACGAATATTTTCCACAATTCTGACCGCACTTTCTCCGTTGTCCACGCATACCGCTACGATGTCGGTGTGTTCCACGCCGCTGGCATGCAGCACGTCGGCGCGGGTGGCTTCGCCGTAATAGACTTTGAAACCGTATTCGCGTGCGACGTTGATGATGTCGGGATCGTTGTCCAGAATGGAAATGGTGGCACCGTAGGCTAGCGGCATTTGGCTGACCACCTGCCCCATGCGCCCGAATCCGATAATCAGCACGTTGCCGTTGAGTTCGCCCGCATGTTCTTCCACATCGTCCACTGCCGCAGCTGCGCTGGGTTCTTTGAAATAGCGGTCGAACAGCATAACGCTGAAGGGTGTCGTAATCATGGAGAGCACCACGATTGCCGTCATATTCGCTAGCACTTCCGCATTAATCGCCCGTTGTGCGGCAGCGGAGGCGAGTAATACGAAGGCGAATTCACCGCCCTGCGACATCAGTACGGCGCGGTGTATCGCGGTGTGATGGCTTGCTTTGGCAAAACGCGCCACTCCATAAACGGCAAGGCATTTCAAGATAATCATCAGTACAGTGGCGGAAAGAATTACCTTCCAGTTATTGAGCACTGTTGCCACATCCAGCGACATCCCGACAGCTAAGAAAAACAGCCCGAGCAAAAGGCCTCGGAACGGTTCGATATCCGCTTCAAGCTGATGACGGAAGTCGGATTCCGACAGCAGCACTCCCGCCAGAAACGCCCCCATCGCCATAGACAGACCGCCCAGCTCCATTAAATAAGCCGCACCGAGTACCACCAGCAGCGCGGCGGCAGTCATCACCTCGCGTGCTTTGGATTTTGCCAGAATTTTAAACAGCGGATTGAGCAGCCAAATACCTGTCGCAATCAACGCTGCCAAAGAAAGCGCGGCAACACCGATTTTCTGCCATAGCGGTACGGCATCGGCAACGGCATTGGGATTATCGGGTGCTAGAAATGCTACAATCGCCAGCATGGGCACAATCAGCAAATCTTCAAACAGCAAAATGGAGACAATGCGCTGACCTTGCGGTGTGCTGATTTCATGACGTTCGTCCATAATCTGCATGACCATTGCGGTGGAGGTGAGTGTAAAACCTACCGCCGAAATAAACGACATCACTAAAGAAAAACCGTAAGCTAGCCCGATTAGGGTAAGGAACAGACTGGAAAGCGTCACCTGCAGGGTACCCAAGCCGAAAATCTGATTACGCAATTTCCATAAATGCGACGGCTTCATTTCCAGCCCGATCAAAAACAGAAACATCACCACGCCGAATTCCGCAATATGCAAAATAGCGTGGGAATCGGTAATGAGCTTTAATCCGAAGGGTCCGATAACCAGCCCCGCAGCCAAATAACCCAGAATCGAGCCTAGACCTAAACGTTTAAATAACGGCACGGCAACTACCGCCGCCCCCAATAACACCACCACGTGCAATAAATCGCCGTTAGCTGCTTCTACCGCCATAATTCCTGCCTTTGTTAATTCATAAAAATTTTTGTATTATAAAGGAAAATCGCCGTAACACAAAAAAGCCGTCTGAAAAATGGATTCAGACGGCGTTTAGCATTTCAGGCAGCCTGAAACCCCCAAATCTCACACCGCAAAATGCGGTATCACGTTTTCGGCGAAATCCTGAATGGTTTCCAGCGCGCCGCGCCGTGTTGGTTTTAAGTTCACGGTAATGTGTGCCACGCCGTCGGCCTGCTGTTTCTGCCAAAACTCGACGATGCTTTTGGCGCCGCCGCGCAGGTAGATGTTGTTGTAGAACTTGGCGGGGGCGTTCGGGTCTTCCAAGAGTTCGACGAAATTCGCCACGCCAAAGGGTTTCCAGGTTTCGCCGTCGCCCAATTCTTTGAGCGTGTTGACGATGTCGCCCAGTTTTTCGGGGGCGATGCCGTACCAAATCCATGCGTCGCTTTCTCGGGCAATCCATTCCAGCTCTTGGCGGGCGCGGCCAATGGCGAGCATCGGCAAACCGTGTGCGGGTTTGGGCACCAAGTCCAAATTGCCACTGAATCTGCCGTAGTGTTCGCTATTGAACGCGGGGAATTTTTCCTGCGTCAGGCGGCGGATGATTTGCCACGCTTCGCGGTAGCGTTCGGCGCGGTTGTTGAAATCGGAGGCAAAGGCGGGGTATTCGGTGGGGCGGTCGCCGCTGGCCAAGCCGAGCAGGAAGCGGCCGCCGCTGATTTGTTCCACCGACGCGGCTTCTTTGGCGGTGAGCACCGGTTCGCGCAGCGGCGACACATAGCCCGCCGAGCCGAGCGCAACGTTTTGGGTGAGCGCGGCGAGATAACCCAGCGTTACCGACGGGTCGTAAATCTGCGCGACATCGCCAAAACTCGGGTCGTAAAACGGCACATCGCGCACCCACAGCGTGGCAATGCCGCTTTGGTCGGCGGCTTTTATCACGGTGGCGAAGTCGTCCATTTCGGGCACGGGGCTGTCGGGATAGCCTTTGAAGGGCGCAATCAGGCCCAATGTGAGTTTGCCCGGTTGGAAAGTGCGGGCGAAACCGCGATGGTTTTGCAGGCGTTCGGGTAATTTCAGCGCAGTCATTGTTTTGCTCCTTGTGATGAGTTTTTGCACGGAATGAAGTATACTTGTTTTATTCGGGAATGTGATTCCCTAATCTCGGGCAAGAAAATACCAAATGTAGATCGGGCATTGATGCCCGACGTTTTTAAATTTACCTGTATTTGTCGGGCATAAATGCCCGATCTGCGCAAGAAAAATTTATGGAACTCAACAATCTCAACGATATGACCGCCTTTGTCGCCAGCGTAAAAAGCGGCTCGTTTACCGCCGCCGCCAAACAACTCGGGCTCACGCGTTCCACCATCGGTAAACGCATCGCCCGCCTTGAAGCGCGGTTGAACGTGCGCCTTTTGCAGCGCAATACGCGCAACCTTGCGCCCACCGACGAAGGGCGGCTGTTTTACGAACGCTGCACCGCCGTGCTGGAAGAATTGGAAAACGCCGAGCAATGTCTCGCCCAACGCAGCATCGAGCCGCAAGGCCGTCTGAAAATCAGCGCGCCGCTGGTGTTGGGCAAAACCATCTTGCCGCCGCTGTTGGCGGATTTTCTCCACCGCTATCCGCAAACCAGCATCGAACTCTCGCTCACCGACGACTACGCCGACCTGATTTCAGACGGCTACGACCTCGCCCTGCGCAACGGCAACCCGCCCCAATGCGACAGCCTGATCGCTCGCACCGTGGCGCAACAAAAAATGCTCACCTGCGCCGCCCCCGGCTACCTCGTTCAACACGGCACGCCGCAAACGCCCGACGATTTGGCGCACCACCAATGCCTGCATTTTCTCCACGGCGGCCGCGTCAGCCGCTGGCATTTCCAACAAAAAGGCAAAGAAACCACCTTTCAAGGCAGCGGACGTTTCAGCACCGACAACGGCGAAGCCCTGCTGGAACTCGCGCTGTCCGCATTCGGCATCGTCCAGCTGCCGCATTATCTGGTGCAAGCCGCCCTCGATGCAGGCAGCCTGAAAAGCGTTTTATCCGATTTCCAACCCAAACCCGTGCCCGTGATGGCGGTGTACCCCAGCCGCAAACAGCTCTCGCCCAAAGTGCGGGCGTTGGTGGATATGATGGGGGAAGCGTGGGGGAAGGCCGTCTGAGATGCCGCCGGCCATTCCAAAAAAGCTGCCTGAAAAACAAAAAAGGCCGTCTGAAAACCTAATTCCGGGTTTCAGACGGCCTGAGACCTTTGCAAAAATAAATCGATAAGGTCTATAATTGGCGCGCAATCCATCATTTCACGGAGACAAATTATGCATACACAAAATCTTATTATCGGCTTTGGCAAAGCGGGCAAAACGCTGGCGGCGGATTTGGCGAAACACGGGCAGCAGGTCGTGCTGGTGGAACAGTCGGCGCAGATGTACGGCGGCACTTGCATCAACATCGGCTGTATTCCCAGCAAAAAACTGATTGTCGAGAGCGAGCAGCGCGGGCATAACACCGACAAAGCGGCGGTGTTTGCGGCGGCGATGAACGCGAAAAACACCCTGATTCCGAAATTGCGCGCCGCCAATTTCGCCAAACTGGACAATCTGGACGGCGTAACCGTGCTCAACGCGCGCGCCGAGTTTCTCGATGATCGCACGGTCAAACTGACTGACCCAGACGGCGGCGAGCAAACCCTTACCGCCGAACGCATTTTCATCAACACCGGTGCCACCCCGCGCCGCCTGGGCGTGGCGGGCGAAGACAGCCCGCGCGTACTGGACAGCACCGGTGTACTCGCGCTGAACGAACGCCCGCGCCGCCTCGTCATCATCGGCGGCGGCTACATCGGCTTGGAATTTGCCTTTATGTTCCACGCTTTCGGCAGCGAAATCACCATTCTCGACGGCGGCGACCGCTTCCTGCCGCGTGAAGATCGCGACATCGCCGAAGAAATGCTGCGCGTATTAAACAGCAAAGGCATCAAGGTGTGGCAAGGCGTGAAAATTGAAGCGTTCCGCGACAATACGGCGGACACCAGCGTCATCACCTTGCAAGGCGAATTTACCGCCGACGCGGTGCTGGTGGGCGTAGGCCGCGTGCCGAACACGCAAGGATTGGGCTTGGCAAACGCGGGCATCGAAACCGACCCGCGCGGCTTCATCCTCGTTGACGACCATCTGCGCGTGCAAGGCAAAAACCACATCTGGGCGATGGGCGACGTGGCGGGCAGCCCGATGTTCACCTACATCTCGCTCGACGACTACCGCATCGTGCGCGAACAGCTTTTCGGCGACGGTAAACGCAACCGCGCCGACCGCACCCCGTTCCCGACCGCCACCTTTACCGAGCCGCCGCTCGCCCATATCGGCTTAACCGAAACCGCCGCGCAGCAATCGGGGCGCGAGGTGAAAGTGTTGAAACTGAAAGCCGACGCGATTCCGAAAGCCAAAATCCTCAACCAAACCGACGGCCTGCTCAAAGCCGTGGTGGACGCGCACAGCGGCGAAATCCTCGGCGTAACCCTGTTCTGCGCCGAAGCGCACGAAATCATCAACCTGTTTAAAATGGCAATCGATTTCCGCGTCCCTGCCCGCTATGTCAAAAACCAAATCTTCACCCACCCGACCATCGCCGAAGGGCTGAACGATTTGTTCGCGGGCTGCTAAAAAACTGGTTGTAAAACGACCGCACTTGATACGGAAATGCCATCTGAAAGCGATTTCAGAATCGATGCGGGTATGTTGTTTGTAACCGAGTCTGTATAAACCGTTTTTCTTTGTCCAACGGGCATCTTTGTCTTTACTCGGTGTGGTTTGACCGCTGACTTGTCCTTCGTCATCGACTTCTATGGCCTGACGCTGTTTGCCGCCAGCGGTTTGAATAATGGTGGCGTCAATGACGGCGGCGGATACTTTCTCTACTTTTAGGCCTTTTTCGGTCAGTTGGCGGTTAATCAGTTGCAGCAATTCGGACAGGGCATCGTCTTGCGCCGCCAGTTGCGGTAGCGGCATAAGGTGCTGTAATCGGGGAGGCTCAACTCGTCGAAACGGCAAAACAGGTTGAAGTCGATGCGGGTAATGAGGCTGTGTTCGAGTTCGGGATCGGAGAGGCTGTGCCATTGTCCGAGCAGGACGGCTTTGAACATGGACAGCAGGGGATGGCTGGACGGCTGCGGTGGTCTCTAAGGTAACGGGTTCTTTGACGATTCAGGTACTGTTTGATCGGCTGCCAATCAATCACTTGATCCAACTTCAATAGTGGGAAGCGATCGATGTGTTTGGCGATCATGGCTTGTGCGGTTTGTTGGAAGAAGGTGCTCATGAAAAATCCCCTAAATGTCTTGGTGGGAATTTAGGGGATTTTGGGGAATTTTGCAAAGGTCTCTATTTAACCTTTCGGGCATTCACGATTTCGTACGTAGCGTGCATCTTGATGCACGAGAAAAACACGCATGGAACGTTATTTAACCTTTTGAGAATTCACGATTTCGTGCGTAGCGTGCAACTTGTTGCACGAACAAACCACGCACGGAACGTTATTTAACTTTTTGAGCATTCACGATTTCGTGCAACAAGTTGCACGCTACGATTACATGGTTCAAGATAATTTATCAACGAAAGAACATATTAACCGCACGTTTTACGTGCGGATTGTTATTCCTTTAATTTATCGCGATTCCGAAGATGTTTACGTATAAAAAAAGCGCCCCGAAAGGCGCTTTAATTTTGAACTCATTGACGATTATTTACCGTAGTGTTCACCTAATTTCGCTTTGTGTTTGCCTTCTTCAATCATAACGATAAAGAGCAAGATCACCGCGAGAACACCACCACCGATCATAACGTAGAAACCACCGTCCCAACCGTAGTGTTGTGCAGCCCAACCGATAACGGCAGATGCTGATACTGTACCACCTAAGTAACCGAATAAACCGGTAAAACCAGCTGCTGTACCTGCTGCCTTTTTCGGTGCAAGCTCAAGAGCGTGTAAGCCGATTAACATTACAGGACCGTAGATTAAGAAACCGATTAAGGTCATTAATACGAAGTCAGTTAATTGATATGGGTTTTCATACCAAGCAGAGTAGTTTGCAAGCTCTGCTTCAGGTGTCGCTGGGTTCATCCAGTATGCCACTACAGCAGCTGTAGTTAAGATCATGAAGATGAAACCGGTTAAACCACGTTTACCTTTGAAGACTTTATCGGATACCCAACCACATAATAATGTACCTGGAACCGCTGCTAATTCATAGATTGTGTAAGCCCATGCGGTACCTTTGATGTTGAAGTGTTTGACTTCACTTAAGTAAACCGGAGACCATTTCAATACGCCGTAGCGGATTAAGTATACGAATACGTTAGCAATCGCGATGTACCATAACAATTTGTTTTTCAATACATAAGTGACGAAGATTTCTTTTGTGCTTAAATCGTTTTCGTACGTTTTTTCGTTATAGTCATCCGGATAGTCATTACGCCATTTTTCGATTGACGGTAAACCACAAGATTGTGGCGTATCACGCATCACGAAATACACCGGAATCGCACAAAGCATTGCTGCAATACCCGGATAATAGAGGGATTGTTGCCAAATATCTTTGGCTTGTGCTTCAACACCGTGAGTACTGAAGAAAATCGCACTGGCTAATAGCACCATGGCGCCCGGCATCATACCACCGATATTGTGCGCGGTATTCCAGATAGATACGATAGTACCGCGTTCTGATTTAGACCACCAGTGCACCATAGTACGACCACATGGAGGCCACCCCATCCCTTGGAACCAACCATTTAAGAAGATCATGACCCACATGATGGCAATGCCTGAAGTAGCCCATGGGAATACCCCCATCATGGTCATACAAAGACCAGAAAGCAATAAACCAAATGGTAAGAACACACGCGGGTTCGAACGGTCAGACATCCCCGCCATGACGAATTTAGACAAACCATAGGCAAGACCGGCTGCAGAGCCGATAACACCTAATTCCGCTTTTGAGTACAAGCCGGCTTGAATTAAGCCCGGTTGTGCCAAGTCGAAGTTTGCACGCACAAAATAGTATGCGGCATAACCAAAGAAAATCCCTGCAAACACTTGCCAACGTAAGCGTTTATACGTGGAATCAATTTTCTCCGCTGGAAGTTCCGCAATATGCGGAGCGGGTTTAAATGGTCCAAACATAATTTCTCTCCAAAATCATTTTAATTATGAGTCCACCCCCATACTGGGGATAGCGTGCATGATAAAATAAAAACAGAAATTAAACAGGGAAATAATTCAAAAATGTGATGCATTTCACAAAATATTTTTTAACAAATGAGCGAATTCGAAAATTATGTGATCCCTCTCACAAAATAGCTTTCTTTTTCGCTCAAAATGTTGTGAATTTAACCGCACTTCCCTACAATAGCCACTCAGTTTATAACCGTTTTTACGTTTCTTTTTATTCATATTTTGGCTTGGGGGTAACAATGGGATTATCGCCTAATCTGTATCGTGATGCGGGAGATTTTTCCCCGATTTCGACAGATGTGATTATCATTGGCGGTGGTGCGACAGGTGCGGGGATTGCTCGTGACTGCGCATTGCGTGGCATTGACTGTATTTTATTAGAGCGTCGTGATATTGCGACAGGCGCAACAGGCCGTAATCATGGTTTGTTACATAGTGGTGCGCGTTATGCCGTCAACGATCAGGAATCCGCAGAAGAATGTATTAAAGAAAACCGAATTCTGCGCAATATCGCTCGTCACTGTGTGGATGAAACAGAAGGTTTATTTATTACCTTACCTGAAGATTCCTTGGATTATCAAAAAACCTTCATTGAAAGTTGTACTAAATCCGGTATTGAAGCGGTCGCCATTGATCCTAAACTTGCCCAAATTATGGAACCATCAGTCAACCCTGATTTAGTGGGTGCCGTTGTGGTACCGGATGGTTCAATCGATCCTTTCCGTTTAACGGCTTCTAACGTGATGGATGCCACCGAAAATGGCGCAAAAATGTTTACTTATTGCGAAGTAAAAAGCTTAATTCGCGAAGGTGGCAAAGTGATCGGTGTGGATGTTTACGATCACAAAAATCGCGTAAATCGCAAATTCTTTGCGCCATTAGTCGTCAATGCAGGCGGTATTTGGGGACAAGGCATCGCAGAATATGCGGATCTCAAAATTAAAATGTTCCCGGCAAAAGGCGCATTACTTGTCATGGGGCACCGCATCAACAAAATGGTGATTAACCGTTGTCGTAAACCGGCGGATGCGGACATTCTTGTGCCAGGGGATACCATTTGTGTTATCGGTACAACCTCTAGCCGTATTCCTTACGATCAAATCGATAACATGGAAGTCACCCCAGAGGAAGTGGATATTCTGTTCCGTGAAGGGGAAAAACTCGCGCCAAGCTTGCGTCATACCCGTGTATTACGTGCTTATGCCGGTGTGCGTCCATTAGTGGCGTCTGATGACGACCCATCTGGTCGCAACGTCAGTCGCGGTATCGTGTTGCTTGACCACGCAGAACGTGACGGCTTAGACGGCTTTATCACGATCACTGGCGGTAAATTAATGACTTATCGCCTAATGGCAGAATGGGCAACGGATCTTGTTTGTAAAAAACTCAACAAAACAGCACGTTGTACGACTGCAGAGCGTCCATTACCAGGTTCAAGTGAAAGCCGTGCAGAAACTAATCAGAAAGTCATTTCACTTCCAAGTCCGATTCGTTATTCAGCCGTGTATCGTCATGGTTCTCGTGCAACTCGTTTATTAGATAAAGAACGTCTTGATCGTTCAATGGTGTGTGAATGTGAAGCCGTGACAGCGGGTGAAGTCCGCTATGCTGTTGATGAATTAAATGTGAATAACTTAGTAGATTTACGTCGCCGTACTCGTGTGGGTATGGGGACTTGCCAAGCTGAGCTTTGTGCGTGCCGTGCGGCAGGTTTAATGAACCGCTTCAATGTGGCAACCCCTCGCCAATCCACCACACAATTAACGTCCTTTATGGAAGAGCGTTGGCGCGGTATCGAACCTATTGCATGGGGTGAAGCGATTCGTGAAGCCGAATTTACTTCATGGATGTATGGCAGTGTGTTGGGCTTAAATGATGTTCAACCGCTTGAAACTGACAAACAGCAAGGGACGGATAACAATGAATTTTGATGTAGTGATTATTGGTGGTGGCCTTGCAGGTTTAACTTGCGGCATCGCCCTACAAGAACAAGGCAAACGTTGTGTCATTATCAATAACGGCCAAGCGGCGATTGATTTTGCCTCCGGCTCATTGGATTTATTAAGCCGTTTACCAAATGGTGCGTTTGTTAAAAATATTTCTGAAAATTTGACCGCACTTTGCGCTCAATTACCACAACACCCTTATAGCATTATGGGGGCTGAACGCGTATTAGCGAAAGCGCAAGATTTTGAAGAATTAGCGGAATCGTTAAATTTAGATTTAATTGGCTCAAGTGCAGAAAATCATCTTCGCGTTACCGGTTTAGGTAGCTTACGCGGTGCATGGCTTTCACCAAATAGCGTACCAACGGTGCAAGGCGAAACTCCATTCCCTTATAAAAAAATTGCGGTTTTAGGCATTGAAGGCTATCACGATTTCCAACCGGAATTATTGGCAGATAACCTCACGCTGAATCCACAGTTTGCCCATTGTGAAGTGAAAACAGGCTTTTTAAATATTCCTGAATTGGATCAATTGCGCGCAAATTCGCGTGAATTCCGCAGTGTAAACATTGCACAAGTTTTAGAATATAAATTGAAATTTGATGATCTTGTGGCTGAAATGAAAGATGCGGCGAAAGACACTGAAGCCATTTTCTTGCCGGCTTGTTTCGGTTTAGAAAATCAAGAGTTTATGGAATCACTTCGCAAAGCAACTGGCTTACCATTATTTGAATTACCAACCTTACCGCCTTCTTTATTAGGTATGCGCCAACGTATCCAATTACGTCATCGTTTTGAGAAATTAGGTGGACTCATGATGAATGGTGATAGCGCATTAAAAGCACATTTTCATGGCAACAAAGTTCGCGCTATTCAAACGCGTTTGCACGAAGAGGAAGAAATCACGGCAGAGCATTTCGTCTTAGCGTCAGGCAGTTTCTTCAGTAAAGGTTTAGTTTCTGAATTCGATAAAATCTACGAGCCCGTATTCCATTCTGACATCATCGGTGTGGAAGGCTTTAAAGATACCGATCGTTTTACTTGGACAGATCATCGTTTCTCAAATCCGCAACCGTACCAATCTGCGGGCGTGGCGATTAATGCGCAATGCCAAGTGCAAAAGAGCGGTCAATTTTTAACGAATTTATATGCGGTGGGTAATGTGATTGGTGGTTTCAATGCACTAGAACTCGGTTGTGGTTCTGGCGTGGCAGTAGTCACAGCGCTTGCTGTTGCGGATGAAATTCTTCACAACACACATTAAGGAGGCGTTATGAACATTCAACAATTAATTGAAAATGCAAAACAATCCCTTAATGCACCACAACATCATCATGCCTTTGATGAAAGTTTTGAGAGCTGCATTAAATGTACAGCGTGCACAGCGGTATGTCCTGTTTCACGTCAAAATCCAAACTACCCAGGTCCAAAACAATCAGGCCCAGATGGTGAGCGTTTACGCTTAAAATCAGCCGAGCTGTATGATGAAGCCTTGAAATATTGTACTAACTGTAAACGTTGTGAAATTGCGTGTCCGTCTGATGTAAAAATTGGTGACATTATTGTTCGCGCAAGAAACAAATACCTTGCTCAACAACACAAACCGGCAGTGCAAAAATTACGTGATGCGATTTTAAGTAACACCGATATTATGGGGTCACTTAATACACCGCTAGCACCGATTGTGAACACTCTCACAGGCTTAAAAGCGACAAAATTTATGTTGGAAAAAGCATTGAAAATCAGCCGTCATCGTACATTACCAAAATATTCCTTTGGTACGTTCCGCAGCTGGTACATGAAGAAGATGTTGGCAAGCCAACAAAAATTCGAACGTAAAGTGGCGTATTATCATGGCTGTTATGTGAACTACAATAATCCACAATTGGGCAAAGAATTTATTCAAGTATTCAATGCCATGGATATTGGCGTGGTGTTATTGGAAAAAGAAAAATGCTGTGGCTTGCCATTAAGCGTGAACCAGTTCCCAGAACGCGCGAAGAAAATCGCACAATTTAATACCGATTACATCAGCAAAATGGTGGATGAAAATGGCTTGGATGTGATCAGCGAAGCATCGAGTTGTGCCTTAAATTTACGTGATGAATATCATCATATTTTAGGTATCGACAATGCGAAGGTTCGTCCGCATATTCACATGGTGACGCCATTCTTATATCAACTCTTTAAAGAAGGTAAAACCTTACCGCTTAAGCCATTGAAATTGCGCGTGGCTTATCACACCGCATGTCACGTAGATAAAGCAGGTTGGGCACCATACACCTTGGAAGTGTTAAAACAAATTCCGGGATTAGAAGTGGTGATGTTACCATCACAATGTTGTGGTATCGCCGGGACATACGGTTTCAAGGCGGAAAACTATGAAGTATCTCAAGCTATCGGAAAAACGCTGTTTGATCACATCAATGCAGGCGGGTTCGATTATGTGATTTCAGAATGCCAAACTTGTAAATGGCAGATCGATATGTCATCTAATGTAACCTGTATCCATCCTTTGACGTTGTTATGTATGTCAATGAATCAATAATCCTCAATCCACCCCATACAAAGTGCGGTGGATTTTTTATTTCTTTTTTACTTACGCTTTTAAGCGCAGACATGGTTTAACCCGCTTAACTTAGGTAAACGATTGCGTACCCTGTTATTACAGGAAATCACAACCATTTAATCTTTGCTTTTTCCCTGTTGTCTGTGTAGAATGCGCGCTCGGTTTATTCACTAATCCGAACACAAGGAGCGTTTCATCATGGAAACATCGACGAAAAAGATGACTTTTCCTTCCGCATTTAGCATTCTTTTTATCATTCTTCTAATGGCCATTGGTTTAACTTGGCTTATTCCCTCGGGCGCTTATTCCAAACTTTCCTACGACAACATTGAGAAACAGTTCATTGTCAAAACCTACGGAAACCCTGATCAACGCTATCCTGCAACCGAACAAACCCTCAATCAATTTAATATTAAAATTCAGCTTTCCCATTTCACCAACGGCATTATCAAAAAACCCATTGCCATTCCCGATACTTATCAACGCGTTACACAACACGAAAAAAATGCCATCGATATGCTCCATGCCATGGTGGATGGTACCATTGAAGTGGCAGATATTATGGTCTTTATTTTTATCTTAGGCGGTATGATTGGCGTGATCAATAAAACCGGTGCATTTAATGCCGGCTTAATGTCGCTGGCAAAAAAGACAAAAGGCAACGAATTTTCTGTGGTGTTTGCGGTGTGCGTATTAATGCTACTGGGAGGAACAGCTTGCGGCATCGAGGAAGAAGCCGTCGCGTTTTACCCGATTCTTGTGCCGGTGTTTTTAGCACTAGGGTACGATGCCATTGTATGCGTCGGCGCTATCTTCCTTGCGGCGTCAATGGGCACCGCATTTTCCACCATTAATCCGTTCTCCGTTGTCATCGCTTCAAATGCCGCCGGCATTCCTTTCACTGAAGGCATCGGATTCCGTACCATCGGACTGATATTAGGTGGAATTTGCGTCATTATTTATATGAGATGGTATTGCAAAAAACTGACTGCCAATCCCGCATTCTCTTATACCTACGAAGATCGTCAAGCCTTCTATGATCACTACATGAAAGATATCGATCCCAACGCTACCGTTGACTTCACCTTTAAAAGAAAACTCATTCTGATTTTATTCTGCTGCGCATTCCCACTTATGGTATGGGGCGTTATGTTCGGCGGCTGGTGGTTTCCTCAAATGGCCGCCTCCTTCTTGGCAATCACTATTCTCATTATGTTTATCAGCGGATTACCTGAAAAAGAGCTCATCCACGGCTTCACACACGGAGCTTCCGAACTCGTGGGCGTAACACTGATTATTGGCCTGGCTCGTGCTGTCAACATTATTTTGGAACAAGGCATGATCTCTGACACAATTCTTGATTATCTGTCGCACTTGGTAAGCGGTATGCACGGCAGCGTGTTTATTATCGGACAACTTCTGATTTTTATCTTCTTGGGTCTCATCGTGCCCTCCTCTTCCGGCCTTGCCGTACTGTCCATGCCAATTATGGCGCCATTAGCCGATACCGTCGGTATTCCAAGAGACATCGTGGTTTCAGCTTACAATTGGGGGCAATACATCATGCTCTTCCTTGCGCCTACAGGTTTGGTGCTGGTAACCTTACAAATGCTGAATATTCCGTTCAATAAATGGATTAAATTCGTCATGCCGATTGTCGGCTGCCAATTTGTGATTTCATCCATTTTGTTAATCATTCAAGTGATCATGTATGGCCATTAAACCCGCATCAAGATGCACGCTACAACTGCGGTGGCTTTAAGGCGTGTTTTGATAGTCTCCGTAGTATGCAACTTGTTGCACGAATAGACGCACTTAATCTCGTCATTCATTTAAAAAGTGCGGTAACTTTAAGATCTATTTTGATCGTCATCGGATTTAAAAAACAATACGGATTTCGTGCATCAAGATGCACGCTACAACTGCGGTGGCTTTAAGGCGTATTTTGATAGTCTCCGTAGCGTGCAACTTGTTGCACGAATAATTGGAATAAATTAAATCGTTTTTCTAAAAAAAATGCGATCACATTTGATCGCATTTTTTTGGAAATTAAATAGAGCGTTTAACCTCAACCACTTCGAAGACTTCAATCTGGTCGCCGACTTTTACGTCATTGTAATTCTTCACGCCGATACCACATTCCATACCATTACGCACTTCAGATACGTCATCTTTGAAACGGCGAAGCGATTCTAGTTCACCTTCAAAGATCACCACGTTATCGCGCAAGACACGAATTGGGTTGTTACGTTTCACAATACCTTCAGTTACCATACAACCGGCGATCGCACCAAACTTCGGATGACGGAATACATCACGCACTTCAGCCATACCAATAATTTCTTGTTTGAATTCAGGTTGTAGCATACCGCTCATAGCCGCTTTGATTTCGTTAAGCAATTCATAAATGATGGAATAATAACGTAAATCAATATTTTCATTTTCGATAATACGGCGAGCTGAGCCGTCTGCACGCACGTTAAAGCCGACAATGATCGCATTGGACGCTGCCGCTAAAGTCGCATCTGTTTCAGTAATACCGCCCACGCCGGAACCGACCACTTTCACTTTCACTTCATCCGTTGAAAGCTCCATTAAGGATTGAACGATAGCTTCCACAGAACCTTGTACGTCAGCTTTCACAATGACATTGAGTTCTGCCACATCGCCTTCTGCCATATTACTGAACATATTTTCCAATTTGGCTTTTTGCTGACGAGCAAGTTTTACTTCGCGGAATTTGCCTTGACGGTATAAGGCAACTTCGCGTGCTTTTTTCTCATCACGCACTACGGTCGCTTCATCACCGGCAGCAGGCACACCGGAAAGGCCAAGCACTTCCACTGGAATCGCCGGACCGGCTTCGTTAATTTCTTTGCCGTTTTCATCACGCATTGCACGTACGCGTCCGTATTCAAAGCCACAAAGTAAAATGTCGCCTTTGGTTAGCGTACCGGATTGCACCAAGATAGTGGCTACCGGACCACGACCTTTATCTAAGTAGGACTCAATGACCACACCGGTCGCCATCGCATTTTTCACGGCAGTTAATTCAAGGACTTCAGATTGCAATAAGATCGCCTCAAGTAATTCATCAACGCCGGTCCCTTTTTTCGCAGACACATAGACAAATTGCACATCGCCACCAAATTTTTCTGCAATCACGTCATATTGCAATAACTCTTGCTCAACACGTTCCGGATTAGCTTCCGGTTTATCGATTTTGTTCACCGCAACCACAATCGGCACACCGGCCGCTTTGGCGTGTTGGATCGCTTCAATGGTTTGTGGCATCACGCCGTCATCTGCGGCAACCACGAGCACCACGATGTCTGTCGCTTTCGCACCGCGTGCACGCATAGAGGTAAACGCTGCGTGCCCCGGTGTATCTAAGAAAGTAATCATTTTGCCATCATCGGTTTCGACGTGATAAGCACCGATATGTTGGGTAATCCCACCAGCTTCGCCCGCAGCAACTTTGGCTTTACGAATATAGTCAAGCAAAGATGTTTTACCGTGGTCAACGTGTCCCATAATAGTGACCACTGGCGCACGAGTCACTAATTCGGCATCCACATCACGATCGCTCATGACCGCTTCTTCCAATTCATTCTCTTTACGAACGATGACCTTGTGACCCATTTCTTCTGCAACAAGTTGCGCGGTTTCTTGGTCGATCACTTGGTTAATGGTTGCCATTGCCCCCATTTTCATCATGGTTTTAATCACTTCAGTGGCTTTTACTGCCATTTTGTTAGCAAGTTCGGCAACAGTGATCGTTTCTCCAATCACCACATCACGGTTCACTGCTTGAGCCGGTTTCGTGAAAGCTTGCTGTAAGGCACTGCCCTTCTTCGCCTGCTTACCTTTGCCACCTTTTAGATTTTTTGCATCTTTTTGATTGCGGCGATTAGATTCACGCTCATTTTTATTACTTTCATCATCACGGCCGCCTTTTTTCGCTTTGGCAACTTTATTTTTACCGCGACCACGATTTTCGTTACGGCGTTCTTCCTCATCTTCCGCCTCAAGCGCATAGCTTGATGTTAAATTGTAGTCGGAATAATCATCCGCATGGCTGTGAGATTCGTCATCGGAATGTTCCGCATAACGTTTTGCTTCTTCTGCCGCTTTGCGAGCTTGCTCTTCCACTTTTTGACGAGCAACCTCTTCCGCTTTACGACGTAATTCCGCTTCTTCAGCTTTACGTTTTTCTTTTTCCGGATCAGCTGATTTAACCGGATTATTAACCGCACTTTGTGCTTGTTTCGCTTGCGTTTGTTTCGCTTTCTCTGCTGCTTCTTTTTCCTTCGCTGCTTTTTCTTTAGCCGCTTTCTCTTTTGCAGCTTTCTCTTCCGCCGCCTTTTGTTCAGCCGCTTTTTGTTCAGCTTCCTGCTGTGCTTTTAATTTTGCTGCCTCTTCTGCTTTCAATGCAGCTTCGGTTGGAACCGTACGTTTCTTACGCACTTCAACCTGAACTTCCTTGCTTTTACCGGAGGCACTGGTTGTGCTCACCGTGGTTTTTGTACGTGGCTTTAAACTTAATTTCTTGGGTGCATTCGTTTTTAATTCTTCAGTCATCTTTTCACTCCCTTATTACTCAGTGAACCAACAAATATTTCGGGCTGCCATAATTAAATCTGCCGCTTGTTCGGCACTGAGTTCTTCAATATCGGTTAAATCATCAACGCCCTGCTCGGCTAATTCTTCCAATGTCGTAATGTGTTTTTCCGCCAATTTAAATGCGATATGACGATTCATGCCGTCAAGGTTTAATAAACGATCTTCAATTTTCGCTTGTTTTAAGGCTTCTTCTTCTGCCAACGCTTTTGCGGTGATCGCATTTTTCGCACGAGTTTGTAACTCTTCGACTAAATCTTCGTCTTCCAAACCGTCAATTGCCGTTAACTCACGAACCGGTACATAAGCCAATTCCTCCAATGTTGAGAAACCTTCATCAATGAGTAATTGAGCAAATTCTTCATCAATTTCTAATGCGTCAATAAATAAATTTAAGACTTTATTATCTTCCGCCTGATGTTTTTCGCTTAATTCTTCGGTTGTCATCACATTTAATGTCCAACCGGTTAATTGCGTTGCCAAGCGTACATTTTGACCGTTACGTCCAATCGCTTGCGCCAAGTTGGCATCTTCTACTGCAATATCCATCGCGTGCTTGTCTTCATCAACCACGATAGAACTTACATCTGCCGGCGCCATTGCATTAATCACAAATTGTGCCGGATTGTCATCCCAAAGGACGATATCCACACGCTCACCGCCTAATTCATTGGTAATCGCCTGCACGCGCGAACCACGCATACCGACACAGGCACCGACCGGATCAATCCGTTTGTCGTTGCTTTTTACTGCAATTTTGGCACGAGAACCCGGATCACGGGCGGCACTTCTAATTTCAATTAATTCTTCGCCAATTTCAGGCACTTCCAAACGGAATAATTCCACTAACATTTCCGGCTTCGCGCGTGTTACAAATAATTGTGCGCCTTTGCTTTCCGGACTCACTTTATATAGCACACCACGCACACGGTCACCCGGACGGAAGTTTTCACGTGGCAACATATCTTCACGCAACATCACGGCTTCGGCTTTATTACCATCTTCACCATTTACATCTAAAATAACGCTGTCTCGGTTACTTTTCTTCACTGTTGCCGTGACAATTTGCCCCTCTTTTGCACGGAATTGATCGACAATTTTGCTGCGTTCCGCTTCACGAATTTTGGTGCTAATAACCTGACGCGCAGTTTGCATAGCAATACGATCAAAGGCGATGGATTCAATTTGATCTTCCACATAGTCGCCTAATTGAATATCCGGATTTTCCAAACGTGCTGCTTCTAATGTAATTTCCTTGGTCGGGTTCATCACATTTTCCACGACAACCCAACGGCGGAAGGTATCAAATTCTCCGGTTTTCGGATTAATCGCAACACGCACATCAACTTCGTATTCATATTTTTTCTTAGTAGAAAGCGCAATCGCACTTTCTAAGGCCTCAAAGATTTTTTCACGTGGCAATAATTTTTCATTGGACACCGCTTCGGCCGCTAATAAAATTTCTTTACTCATGCTTTTTTATCCTTCTTTAAATTTAAAATTTCGCAACAACGTTGGCTTTTTGAATGTTACCAAACGCTAAAACTTGCTCTTGTTTATCCACAATCAGCGTAATCATGTCATTTTCAATTTTTGCTAATTCACCTTGCCATTTACGACGATCCGCTACCGGAATGCGCAAATGCACGACAATGTCCTGACCGATATAATGGGCATATTGCGCCAAGGTAAATAATGGGCGATCTAAACCCGGTGAAGA
Organism: Aggregatibacter sp. oral taxon 458 str. W10330; assembly: GCF_000466335.1. Taxonomy (NCBI): domain Bacteria; kingdom Pseudomonadati; phylum Pseudomonadota; class Gammaproteobacteria; order Pasteurellales; family Pasteurellaceae; genus Aggregatibacter; species Aggregatibacter sp. oral taxon 458. The sequence goes on from NZ_KE952617.1 coordinate 28,547, forward strand.
CACTTCTAGGTTATATTTATCGGCAATCGGATCTTCCACATCTAACACAGCACTCACTTGACGGCTGACATCAGCACAATCTTCTACGGTTACGCCGCCTTCTTTATCAATAAATAAACGCACGGTTAAATAGCGACCGACGCGTTGACATTCAATGCCCCAAAGCTCGCAACCAAGATCTTCAACCGAACCTTGTAATAATTCTTGTAATTTTTGTTCTAAAGTTGCCAAAACAGCCTCCTCAAACGACAGACATAAAAAAAGGGCTTACAGCCCAGTTTTTCAATAATTATCAACCAATTACATATCATGCGTTGATAGTTAAACAACAAATTTATCGTATAAAAAAACCCCAAAATTGGGGTTCTTTTTACTGAACTTGTGATTGGTTGCGGGGGCCGGATTTGAACCAACGACCTTCGGGTTATGAGCCCGACGAGCTACCAAGCTGCTCCACCCCGCGTCCGAAATATGGGGCGCATTATAGCCACTTACTCACCAAATAGCAAGATTTAATTCACACAAAAGTCTATGGGGAAAAACACCTAAAAAATCCACCGCACTTTTTAATGGATGATGAGGTTAGAAACCTTCTTTCAAACTCACCGTTAAGTTAAACACCAAATGTTCCGGATGGCTGTCTTTGCTGTCGGCACAGAAATAGCCTTCACGTTCAAATTGGTAGCCTTTTTCCGCTTCCGCATTGCCAAGGCTTTGTTCGACAACACCGTGTTTCACCACTAAAGACGTTGGATTTAACACGCTTTCGATGTTTTCTTCCGCGCCCGGGTTTGGCACAGTGAAAAGGCGTTCATATAAACGGAATTCTGCCGGGTGGTTGTGCGTGGCGGAAACCCAGTGGATAACGCCTTTCACTTTGCGTCCATCTGCCGGGTTTTTACCTAAGGTTTCCGGATCATAGGTACAGAAAATCGTGGTGATTTCACCGTTAGCATCTTTTTCCACACGTTCAGCTTTAATTACATAAGCGTTACGCAAACGCACTTCTTTGCCTAACACTAAACGTTTATATTGTTTGTTGGCTTCTTCACGGAAATCTGCACGATCGATGTAAATTTCTTTGGTGAATGGCAATTGGCGTTCGCCTAATTCCGGACGGTTCGGGTGATTCGGCGCGGTTAACATTTCTTCGCCTTCAAAATTTTCAATCACCACACGAACAGGATCGATAACGGCCATAGCACGCGGCGCGTTTTGGTTTAAATCATCACGAATGCAAGATTCCAATGCACTGTATTCCACCACGTTATCTTGTTTGGTCACACCAATACGGCGACAGAATTCACGAATAGATGCTGGCGTATAACCACGGCGACGTAAACCTGAAATGGTTGGCATACGCGGATCGTTCCAACCATCCACAATGCCGTCGTTTACTAATTTCAATAATTTACGTTTAGAAGTTAAAGTACCTTCTAAATTTAAACGTGAGAATTCGTACTGATGCGGTAATGGACGCTCAATACTGATATTGTCTAACACCCAGTCATATAAACGACGGTTGTCTTGGAATTCTAATGTACATAATGAGTGAGTAATACGCTCAATCGCATCAGAGATACAGTGAGTGAAATCGTACATTGGGTAAATGCACCATTTATCACCGGTTTGGTGATGACTCGCAAATTTAATGCGGTAAATCACCGGGTCGCGCATCACCATAAACGGCGATGCCATGTCGATTTTCGCACGCAAACTCAGCGTGCCTTCTGCAAATTCGCCGTTTTTCATTCGCTCGAATAATGCGAGGTTTTCTTCTACGCTACGATCACGATACGGGCTGTTTTTCCCCGGCTCGGTTAACGTGCCACGATATTCGCGCATTTCTTCCGGTGAAAGTTCGTCCACATACGCCAATCCTTTTTTGATCAATTCAATGGCATAACCATAAAGCGCATCAAAATAATCGGAAGCATAATGTGGCTCACCTTCCCATTTGAAACCTAACCATTCCACATCGGCTTTGATGGAATCCACATATTCCACATCTTCTTTCACTGGATTGGTGTCGTCAAAACGGAGGTTACATAAACCGTTATATTCTTTTGCTAAACCGAAGTTTAAACAGATAGATTTGGCATGACCGATGTGCAAATAGCCGTTCGGCTCTGGCGGAAAACGGGTGTGAACGCGCTGGTGTTTACCGGACGCTAAATCTTCATCAATAATTTGGGTAATAAAATTGTGCGGACGGGCATTTTCCGTCGTCTCTAAGATAGTTTCTGTACTCATAATTTTCTCAATTAAAACGCATAAAAAAATAACCGCACTATTCTACACGCTATGACATAAAAAGCGAAGAAGGCGGTTTGTTATTGAAATCGATTAGCGAAAAACTTCGGAATGGGTGTTGAGTCTGGCTAAATATAAATCTTGTTCTTCGTTCTGATACTGATAAATCAGCACCAAATCATTAGCAATGTGGCAATCACGATAACCACTCCACTCACCTTTGAGCGGATGATCCCTGTATTTTTCAGGTAATGATTGATTATGTTGTAATAAATACATGACCTCGTTAAATTCAGGCGTAATCGTCACTTCTAGCCACTTAGCTAAATCACGTTTAAACGTTTTAGAATATTTAACCGCCACGACCCTGCTCCGCTTTAATTTGCGCAACTAATTCATCTATAGAATTAACAGTTTCATAATCACCATTACGTAAATCACGAATAGAACGCATCGTCTCCTCATTCGGTTGATAATCTAACTGAACCGGAATAGATTTTGTCGAAACCACTTGTTGTAAAATCATTTTCAGTGCCTGAGCCGGGTTTAATCCGTAGCTTCTGAAAACGGAAAAGGCCTGCTCTTTTAATTCAGGATCTAATCGAAAAGTATATGAAGTCATTTTAGTCTCCTTAATGTAATACAATTGTCTTACATTTTAATGACAATACATAAATATTCAAGTTCCGTTTTTGATTCTCACTTGAATATCCGGAGAAGAATCACTAAAATGCGTCACTAAATGAACGTTCATTCATTAATAATTAAGATTTCCTTAATCTTTCTCCTGTATTCTATTTTCACTGTTTCCTTAACCCTTGAGAAAATATGACAAAAAAACATTGGATAATGGCCGCACTGGCTGCCGCGGTGATCACCGGCGGTTATTTTTTTATGGGCGATTCCACGCCTAAAACCACTTATTTAACGGAAACCGTGCAACGTGGCGACATTGAAAAAAATGTGGTGGCGACCGGCTCAATTGAAAGTGTCAACACCGTTGATGTGGGCGCGCAGGTTTCCGGTAAAGTTACCAAACTCTATGTGGCTTTAGGTCAGCAAGTGAAAAAAGGCGATTTGATTGCGGAAATTGATTCCACCACGCAAATCAACACGCTAAACACTCGAAAAGCGGCGCTTGCAAGCTACCAAGCCCAGTTTGTCGCGCGTAAAACCGCCTATGATGTGGCGCTTTCTAATTACAATCGTTTAACCAAATTGTATGCACAAAAAGGTACGTCCTTGGACAGTTTAAACAGCGCAAAAGCGACCTTAGATAACGCCGAAGCAGAAATGAATGTAGTGCAGGAAAACATCAAACAAGCAGAAATTGAAGTGAATACTGCGGAAACCAATGTGAGCTACACCAAAATCACCTCACCGATTGACGGCACAGTGATTGCTACGCCGGTTTCTGAAGGCCAAACGGTAAACTCCAATCAAACCACGCCGACCATCGTCAAAGTGGCGGATTTAAGCAAAATGCGCATTAAACCGGAAATTTCCGAAGGCGATATTACGAAAGTGAAAGCCGGACAAGATGTAACCTTTAGTATTTTGTCCGACAGCAAAACCCTTTATCACGCCAAAATTGAATCCGTTGATCCGGCGACAACGACGATTAGCAATAGCTCTACGTCCAGCACCACAAGTTCAACGTCAAGTACCAGTAACAGTGCAGTTTATTACTACGCCAACATTATCGTGGACAATCCCAACCAGATTTTGCGCATCGGCATGACCACAGAAAACAACATCAAAATTGCCAACGTGCAAAACGTGCTTTCCGTGCCGACTATGGCAATTCAAACGCAAAACGGTAAAACCTTTGTGAAGGTATTAAACAGCAACAACCAACCGGAACAACGTGAAGTAGAAATCGGTGTACAAAACGATTACCAAACAGAAATTAAATCCGGCGTTGCTGAAGGCGAAAAAGTCATTGTGTCACAAGTGGCTGCCGGCGAAGCTGTCGGCAATATGCGCGGACCACGAATCTTCTAAAGTGCGGTGGAAATTTCCAATGAATATTATTGAAATGAAAAACATCAACCGCTACTTTGGTGCCGGCGAAAATCGCGTTCATATTCTGAAAGACATTTCATTAAATATAGAAAAAGGCGATTTCGTTGCCATTATCGGGCAATCGGGTTCGGGCAAATCCACGTTGATGAACATTATTGGTTGTTTGGATACAGCAACCAGCGGTTCGTACAAAATCGATGAGAAAGAAACCATCGAATTAACCGCCGATCAGCTCTCCGATTTACGCAGTCAAAAATTCGGTTTTATTTTCCAACGTTACAATTTATTGAGTAGCCTTACTGCAGCAGAAAACGTGGCATTACCGGCAATTTATGCGGGCATGCCGCACAACCAACGTTTGGAACGCGCCAAACAATTATTGAAAAAACTGGGATTAAGCGACAAATGGCAGAATAAGCCTAATCAACTCTCCGGCGGGCAACAACAACGGGTGAGTATCGCGCGCGCCCTAATGAACGGCGGTGAAATCATTTTAGCCGATGAACCCACCGGTGCTTTAGATTCGCAAAGCGGTGAAAACGTGTTGGAAATTTTGCGCCAACTGCACCAAGAAGGCTATACCATTATTATGGTCACCCACGACAAGCATATCGCTGCCAGCGCCAATCGGATGATTGAAATCAAAGACGGCGAAATTATCAGTGACACGCAAGCCCAGCCGGTGAAAAGTGCGGTCAAAAATTCAGGTGTTTTTAAAGGACGTTTTGGCTTCAGCAAAGATCAGCTGATGGAAGCCTTTCGCATGTCTGTTAGCGCTATTGTGGCACATAAAATGCGCTCTTTGCTCACCATGCTTGGCATTATTATTGGGATCACCTCCGTGGTGTCTGTGGTGGCGTTGGGCAATGGATCACAACAAAAAATTCTGGAAAATATTCGCGGCATCGGCACAAACACCATCACCATTTTTAACGGCACCGGCTTTGGCGATCGCCGTGCGGAACAAATGCAAAATCTTACCGTTAGCGATGCCAACACATTACGCCAACAAACCTATGTGCAAAGCGTTACGCCGAATAGTGCGTCAAGCGGTACCTTGATTTATGCGAATAAAGCGTTTTCGACGACGTCCTTAAAAGGCGTGAGCGAAGAATCTTTTGATGTGGAAGGTTTAAAATTAAAACAAGGTCGCCTACTCTCCGCGCAAGATGTCGCAGAAAACGCACAAGTGGCGTTAATTGATGAAAGTGCCAAAAAAGCCATTTTCCCCAATGAAAATCCCCTTGGCAAAGTGGTGATATTTAACAAACGTCCGTTGCGTATTATTGGTGTTGTGTCCGACCGTCAAATGGGCGGCGCCAGCAGTTCCTTGAATCTTTACGCGCCCTACACCACCGTCATGAACCGTATTTCAGGCAGTAAAAAAATCGGCTCGATTACGGTGAAAGTCGCAGAAGATGTGAACACAACGGCAGCAGAAAAAGGCATTACGGAATTGCTGACGCTACGCCACGGCAAAAAAGACTTTTTCATCATGAACAGCGACACCATTAAACAAACTATCGAAAGTACCACCGGCACGATGAAATTACTTATCTCCTCGATTGCCTTTATTTCCTTGATCGTCGGCGGGATTGGTGTGATGAATATTATGTTGGTGTCAGTGACCGAACGCACCAAAGAAATCGGCGTGCGCATGGCAATCGGCGCAAGACAATCCAACATCCTGCAACAATTTTTAATTGAAGCCGTGTTGATTTGTCTTATCGGCGGCGTCACCGGTATTTTGCTTTCCGGCGCGATTGGAGTGCTGTTTAACACCTTTATGACCGATTTCACCATGGCATTTTCCGGCGGTTCGATTATTGCCGCCGTCGCCTTTTCCAGCTTAATCGGTGTAGTGTTCGGCTACACGCCGGCAAAACGTGCTGCACAGTTAGATCCGATTACGGCATTAGCCCATGAATAGATTTTGTAAAACCTAAAAATGCGGTTAAAATCGACCGCACTTTTGAGGCATAAAATAGCCCCCTTGAACCTTAAAGAAGGATAAAAAATGTTAAAAATGAAAAAATTAGCCCTTGCAGTGTTGATGGCAACAACCCTTGCAGGCTGTGCCAATATTGGCGATTCTTATCAAGCCAGCCTCGATAATTACAAACAATATGAAGATATTACCAAGCAATACAACATTAAAGACAACTGGTGGGCGCTTTATAACGATGCACAACTCAACCGTGTGGTCGAACAAGCCCTTGCAAATAACAAAGACTTAGCCAAGGCAGCAGTTTCCGTCAACCGTGCGTTGTATAGTGCTAACCTTGCCGGAGCAAACCTCATTCCGGCCTTTAGCGGTGCAGCGAAATCCTCTGCTCAAAAAGACATTAATCGTGGCGGCAATTCCGCGATCACACACACCGGCGCATTAAATGTGTCTTATACGTTGGATTTATGGCGTCGTTTAGCAGACACTGCCGATGCGGCGGAATGGTCACATAAAGCCACCATTGAAGACATGGAATCTACCCGTCTTTCTTTAATCAACTCGGTGGTGACAACCTACTATCAAATTGCCTATTTAAACGATGCCATTAGCACCACTCAAGAAAGCATTAAGTATTACACCGACATCAGCAACATCATGAAAAATCGCTTGGCACAAGGTGTCGCAGACAGTGCCAGCGTAGATCAGGCTCAACAAGCGGTATTAACGGCGCGTAATAATTTGATCACCTTGCAAACCAACCGTAAAAACGCAGAAAAAACCTTACGTAATTTGCTGAACTTAAAACCGGATGACGCATTAAACATCAACTTCCCGCATATTTTGAGCGTAAAAACTGTGGGCGTGAATTTAAACGTACCGGTTTCCGTGATTGCCAACCGTCCTGATGTCAAAGGCTATCAAGCCCGTTTAAGCAGCGCATTCAAAAATGCCAAAGCCACCGAAAAAAGCTGGTTCCCGGAAATCACTTTGGGCGGAAGTTTGAGCCGTAATGCCACCAATCAAACCGGCGCGACCACGTTCTCCTCCATTGGCGCCGGCAACGTTGGCATTACCTTGCCGTTCTTAAATTGGAACACGGTTAAATGGAACGTGAAAATTTCTGAAGCGGATTACGAAACAGCCCGTTTAAACTATGAAAAAAGTATCACCACCGCGTTAAATGACGTAGATACCAACTACTACGCATTTACTCAAGCACAAAGCCACTTGAGCAACGTGCAACAAACGTACAATTACAACCAACGCATCACGCAATATTATCGCAACCGCTATAACGCAGGCGTGTCTGAATTGCGCGAATGGTTGACGGCGGCCAATACAGAAAAAGCCTCCCAGCTTTCCATTTTGCAAGCCAAATTCAACGTGATTCAGGCAGAAAATGCCGTTTACAGCTCCATGGCAGGTTACTACGCTCGTTAAACAAAAAAGTGCGGTCATGATTTCCGATGTTTTAAACCATCCTGAAAAATGACCGCACTTTGATTATAGCCAGCCAGAGTCTGGCTATAAAAACCATACACTATGCGTATGGAGCCAAATAACTTATACAATGAACGGAAAAAAAATCCTCGCTATATAATGAACAAGGCTGACAACCAAAATTCAACATATAAGAGGATTATTTACCCCTCGGGGCGTGCAACTTATTGCACAAATGAATTAACATTAACCTCAATGTGTAATTCGTGATTTCGTTCGTAGCGTGCATCTTGATGCACGACCAAATTACGCACGGAACGTTATTTAACTCTTTCGGGCATTCATGATTTCGTGCAACAAGTTGCACGCTACAATTCTGTCAGCGCAGGTCGGGAGACGCGCCTTATCATGAAGAATATTATTTAGGGAGGAAAAATGACCGATAAAATTTATCTGTATCATCCACTGAATACGTTAAAGCCCTTTGCTAAAGACATTTGGATTGTCGATGGCGATATTATTCACATGAGTTTTCCATTAGGCATAAAAGTGCCTTTTAGCACGCGTATGACAATCGTGCGTTTGCAGGACGGTAGCTTATGGTGTCACTCCCCCATTGCCCCACAACCAGATTTATTACGGGAAATTAACACGTTGGGCAAAGTCAGCCATTTAGTTTCACCGAACAAAATTCATTATGCCTATATTGCAGACTGGAAAAAGAAATACCCACAAGCCATTGCATGGGCAAGTATCGGCGTTCAGGAAAGAGCACGCTCACAACATATCGAAGTCGATTTTAATGCAACGTTAGAGGACACTGCGCCACCGCAATGGCATCACGACTTTAAGCAATTAATATTCAAAGGCAGTCAAGTCATGCAAGAAACTGTGTTCTTCCACCGCCCCAGTCGCACCCTAATTCTTGCCGATCTCATTGAAAACTTTGAAACAAACAAATTCGCCAGCTGCCTTTGGGCAAATATCATGAAACTTACCGGCATTTCCTCCCCGGATGGAAAAGCTCCCGCAGATTGGCGAGCTACATTTAAAGATAAAACTGCCGCAAGGGAAAGTTTGGCACAAATTTTGGCATGGCAACCGGAAAAAATCATTTTGGCTCACGGACGCTGCTACGAAAACAATGCAATGGAAGAATTACAAAGAGCTTTTAGATGGTTGGATTAAGAATACTCTCTAATAGCACACACTTCCCAGCGTGTGCTGTCTATTGGATTAATTTAATTATCAGCACGCGTTAGAAAACGCACGCCATCAAAAAAATAAATGGATGAATAAAACAAAAAGTGTGGTCAAAATTTCCGGCGTTTTAAAAATGCCCCGAAAAATGATCTGCACCCCAAAAGTTGGACTAAACAAACCAACAATTGAGGTGCAGATTTTTTATGGGTAAACACTACACAACAGAATTTAAATTACAAATTCTCCGACCTATCTTGAATAGAGAAATGAGTATCAGAGAAGCCGCGCGTTTTTACAATATTCCTTCCAACGCCTTAGTTGGGACGTGGTTGAAACGGTTTGAAAAAACTGGCATAAAAGGACTTATTCCTCGCAAACCATCCGGACGACCGCCGATGAAACCTAAATATGCCAGAATGCCACCGCCACCCAAAACAGAAGAAGACCGTTTGCGCCTGAGAATTTTACAGCTTGAAGCGGAGGTAGCCTACCTAAAGGAGTTGAGAAGGCTCAGGCTTCAGGACGAAGCCGAGCAACGGAAATTATCCAAAGGTTAAGAACACGCTATCCGTTAAAATGGCTTTTAGACTTTGCACGATTGGCGCGCAGTACCTTTTTCTCCCGACTGCAGTTAAAACCGGATAAGAATAAGAGGCTTAAAGTGGCGATTAAACGCATCAAAGCCCGGTATCCTGATTATGGCTACCGACGTGTTCATGCCTGTTTACCGGGTGTAAATCATAAAAAAATTCAACGTTTAATGCGGGAGCTTGGACTTCAAGTGC
>NZ_KE952618.1:0-49432 GCF_000466335.1 Aggregatibacter sp. oral taxon 458 str. W10330
TAAAAACCGCACGTTTTACGTGCGGATTGTTATTAGGCATAATTTGTATGCGTTATTGCGCTTTTACCGCAGCGATTGCCACCATATTAATAATACGGCGAACAGACGCGACTGAGGTTAAAATATGCGCTGATTTTTTCAAACCCATTAAGATAGGTCCAACGGTTGTCGGCGTTGCCGTACCTTGTAATAGATTTAGGCTGATACGTGCGGCTTCCATATTTGGCATTACCAACACGTTTGCCGCACCTTTGAGTGGGCTGTCCGGCATCACGTCATCACGGAGCTGTTGTGATAAGGCAACGTCACAGTGCATTTCGCCGTCAATAGTGAGTTCCGGTGCGCGTTCTTTCACTAAATGTAAAACGTTACGCATTTTGACCGCACTTGGGGTATTGTTGCTGCCGTAATTAGAATGTGAAATTAAGGCAATCTGTGGCTCAATACCAAATAGACTGACTTCTTTCGCTGTCATGAGCGTAATTTCTGCTAATTCTTCCGCTGTCGGATCGTTGTTCACGAAGGTATCGGCAAGGAATAGGTTGCCTGCCGGTAGCACTAAGCCGTTAACGGTCGCCGCCGTATGTACCCCTTCTTGCAAACCAATAACGTTTTTGAGGGTTTTTAAATGGTCGGCATAATGTCCCACTAAACCACATAACATGGCGTCGGCATGACCTAAATGTAACAACACGGCACCGATAGCCGTTGGGTTATTAAACATTTCCCGTTTAGCAATATCCGGCGTGACGCCTGCACGTTTGAGCATGTCATAGTAAGTTTTGCAACATTCTTGATAACGTGCGTCATTTTCGATGTTAATTAACTCAAAATCACGCCCCGCCTGAATATGTAACCCGAGTTTTTTAATGCGTTGTTCAATGACGCTTGGGCGACCGAGTAAAATCGGATAAGCGATGCCTAAGGTCGAGATTTCTTGCACGGCATGTAAAATTCGAGTTTCTTCACCGTCGGTTAATAGCACACGTTTCTTGTCTTGTTTGGCTTGAGCAAACACCGGTTTCATAAACAAGTTGGTTTTATAAACGAACTGGGTGAGTTGTTCGATGTATGCATCAAAATCTTTAATTGGACGGGTTGCAACACCGGAATCCATCGCGGCTTTTGCCACAGCAGGTGCGATACGCACGATTAAACGCGGATCGAATGGTTTTGGAATAATGTATTCCGGGCCAAACGTGAGTTCGGTATCACCATAAGCGGATGTCACCACATCGCTTTGCTCTGCCAAGGCTAAATCGGCAATGGCACGCACTGCGGCAAGTTTCATTTCTTCATTGATGGTGGTAGCGCTGACGTCTAATGCCCCGCGGAAAATGAACGGGAAGCAAAGTACGTTGTTGACTTGGTTCGGGTAATCGGAACGACCGGTGCACACAATGGCATCCGGACGGACGGCTTTTGCCAATGGCGGTAAAATTTCCGGTTCTGGGTTGGCGAGTGCCAAAATTAACGGATGTGCCGCCATGGTTTTAACCATGTCTTGTGTTAATGCGCCGGCAGCAGAACAACCCAAGAAAATATCTGCATTCGGAATCACTTCGGCTAACGTACGCTTGCCGTTATCGTCAATCGCATACAGCTTTTTGGTTTCATCCATGCGATCATCACGGTTTTTATAGATCACGCCTTTGGAGTCGCAGACGGTGATATTTTCCCGTTTCATACCGAGGGAAACTAATAAGTTTAAGCACGCAATCGATGCCGCACCGGCGCCGGAAGCCACCAGTTTTACATTTTCAATTTTTTTATTGACGATGCGTAAACCGTTGAGTACCGCCGCAGCAGAAATAATGGCTGTGCCGTGTTGGTCATCGTGGAAGACCGGGATTTTCATTCTTTCACGCAATTTACGTTCAATATAAAAACACTCCGGTGCTTTAATATCTTCCAAGTTAATGCCGCCGAAGGTGGGTTCAAGAGACGCAATAATATCGATGAGCTTATCTGGGTCGTGTTCATTCACTTCAATGTCGAAGACGTTGACGCCGGCGAATTTTTTAAACAATACGCCTTTCCCTTCCATCACCGGTTTACCTGCTAACGCCCCGATATTGCCTAAACCGAGCACCGCCGTACCGTTTGAAATCACCGCCACTAAGTTGCCACGAGAAGTATATTTATAAGAATCTGCCGGATCTGCTTGAATGGCCAAACAAGGTGCCGCTACCCCCGGAGAATACGCAAGCGCTAAGTCGCGTTGGGTTGCAAGCGATTTGGTGGGCGTCACTTCAATTTTTCCCGGAATCGGGAATTCGTGAAAATCTAATGCCGCTTTTTTAAGTTGTTCATCCATAAAAATATCCTCTTTTGAATAAATGCGTTGGAACAAGTTCGTTTTATTATAATGAAAATGGAAGAGAATTCTGTGATATTTCACACATTCTTAACAATTTTTACGCACCATGAAACTGTTGTCAGGCGCGATAATGTCTTTCGGTCAGTGAGGTGCAGTAAAGTGCGGTGACTTTTTCTGTTCTTTTTTACGAAAAAAATTGACCGCACTTTCTTCAAGTGCGGTCGGCAGTTTAACGCTTAGTAAAGCACGGCTTTTGCTTCTTCTGAATCAATATTGTCTTTGGTGACAAAAACAACACCGGTATCAATGAATTTATCTACTTTTTCGCCTTTGATAATTTTATTGATCGTATTGACGCCTTTATAACCCATTTGGTAGGAAGATTGCACAACAATGCCTTCCAAGGTGCCGTCACGGACGAAATTTTGTAGATCTTGGTTTCCATCAAAACCAACAGCGACTAATTTTCCGGCAAATCCACGTTCTTTAATGGCGCGTGCCATCCCTACCGCAGTGGGTTCGTTTGCACCAAAAATTGCAGTTAAATCCGGATTGGAAGTCAGGACATCAATGGTTTGATTTAATGCTGTAACCATGTCGGATTGAGAATAAAGCGGTTCCATCAATTTGATGTCATGTTGTTTTTTCACTTCATCCATAAATCCACCATTCGGTAAATGGTCGGTCCAATGGCGTTGACCTTGGAAACCGGCAGCAATCGCGTTGTGACCAAGTGCTTCTTCGCCAAAGTTTAATTTCGCCAATTTCGGATTTCCCACCATCAAGTCACGGGCGATAATGGTCATTTTCACCACATTTTCCCAAAGTTCGGCGCGTTCTTCCGGTGAGCGTTGATTTTCCGGGCTGTTGACGTCAATTCCGTCTTTGCAATATTGTTTCACCCAAGAAAGCGCTAAATCCACTTCTTCCTGATCGTAAATTTTGCGATCCAAGCGGCGTTTGATTTCGGTCATGTCCACATATTCGTTACGCATGCCGAGGTATTCTTGGAAGAATTGTTGATTGACGATAGAACCGGCGATCCCCATGGAAACAGACCCGATAGATAAATAGGATTTGCCACGAATGGTCGCAACAGCAAGACCGGCACGCGCGAAGCGTAACAATTTTTCTTTTACATCGGCAGGAATGCGGGTGTCGTTTGCTTCTTGCACTTCAGTGCCGTAGATGGAGAACGCCGGTAAGCCTAATTGAGAATGGCCGGCAAGGGCAGCGGCAAGATAAACTGCGCCTGGGCGTTCGGTGCCGTTAAAGCCCCAAATGGCTTTTGGCATGTGCGGATCCATATCAATGGTTTCAGAACCATAGCACCAACAAGGCGTAACAGTAATGGTTAACCCTACATTATTGAGTTTGAATTTTTCTGCACAGGCGGCTGCTTCTGCCACACCGCCAATACAGGTGTCTGCAATCACGCATTCTACGAAAGTGCCATCGGTATGACGAATATGACTTTGTAATAATTCTGCGACCGATTTCGCCATACGCATGGTTTGATCTTCAAGGGATTCACGCACGCCCAAACGACGACCATCAATGGTTGGGCGAATACCGATTTTGACTGGAATAGATTTGAATTGACTCATTTTTTAACCTCTTTAGTGAATTAAAAATAAAGTACAGCGATGTGACTAAATCTTGCTTAGCTTTATTTTTCATGAAAAAAAGAGATTCGCCTACCGTTTCTGAAATTTTGTGTGAAAAGCGTGAATAGGATCACAAAAGAACGGGCAATTTATCAGGGTAAAAATGACCGAATTGCTATTTTTATCTCTAAAACGGGCAAAACGGTCATTTTTCAGAAAAAATTAAACGGTAATCAGCACGTTATGTTCTTGGCAATAACGTTGCAAGTCTTCGGAAGGAAATTGATCAATAAATAAGATATCGATTTGCGCCAGTTCGGCGAGTTTAATCAGATTCTTGCGTTGCAGTTTAGAGGCGTCCGCTAATAAAAACCTCTTGTCGCAGGCATCCATCATTTTTCGTTTAACCGAGGCATTGAGTTCATTCGACTCCCAAATATTGCCTTCATTATCAATGCCATTGCAGGAGAATATACCGAAATCGATGTGTAGCCGTTTTAAAAGTTGTTCCGACAACGGCCCATAAAAGGCATCGTATTTCACGGAATACATGCCGCCGGTTGCGATGGTGGTGATGTTGCTTTTGTTCGTTAACGCCGTAATATTGTGCATGGAATTTGTCACTACCGTGCAAGGAATATCGGGCAACATTTGCGCAAAATGCCAGCTGGTGGAACTGGCATCTAATCCGACAATCGCACCCTCAAAAAGATATTCAAGGGCATTTTGTGCGATGGCTTTTTTGGCATCGGCGTTGTTTTTCTGCCGATATTGAAATGAACTGCCTAAGTCATTCGTTTTGCAAGTCACGGCAGCACCGTGAATGCGATGTAATAATCCTTTATTTTCCAGTGCGGTTAAATCACGGCGAATGGTTTCTACGGCAACGGAAAGCATTTCCGAGAGTTCCACCACACTGACTTTCCCTTTTTGATTGACATATTGCAGAATTAATTGATCTCTTTTTTGCATCATAAAAGTCCAATCGGGCAAATAGGGTGTTTGCATTATAGGCACTTTTAAATTATTGCAAAAGTAAAAATAACGAAGAAAGTGACCGCACTTTTAGCCATGAAATCTAAAAAAAAAGAATGCCATAAAAGCATTCTTTTGGAGACATTTGATGGGATTACTTATTAATTAAACTCAAAAATTCTTTTCGGGTTTCACGATCTTCCAAGAACACGCCGCCGAAAGCTGATGTTACCGTATAGCTGTTAGCATCTTTAATGCCGCGACATTTCACACAAAAATGCGTTGCTTTGACATAGACGGCGACATCTTCCGTTTCTAAGATCGTTTGAAATGCCAATAAAATTTGCTCCGTTAAGCGTTCCTGTACTTGCGGACGTTGAGCAAAAAATGCCACAACACGATTAATTTTTGATAACCCGATGACCCATTTTTTCGGGTAATACGCCACGGATACCATGCCATCAATGGTCACGAAATGATGCTCACAGGTGCTGGTTAACGTCACATCATTGACTAATACCATTTCGCTGACTTTCATACGATTGGCGATATTAGTGATTTTTGGAAAGTTGGCATAATCCAAACCACTGAAAATTTCATCAACGAACATTTTGGCAAGGCGGGCAGGGGTTTCTTCGATGCTATCGTCACGTAAATCCAAACCGATTAAACGCAACACTTCACGCATATGTTGTTCAATGTGTGTGCGACGTTCATCTTTGCTTTCGTCCAACACAATCATGGGGGTTTCGATTCCTTTCTGACGCAGCGCCTCACGCACTTTCGCTGCTTCAGGTGAAATGTGATTCATTTACTACTCTCAATTAAGGCCGGTCAAAATAATGCGGCATTCTAACAAACTCTCCGATAATAATAAAATGAGAATAATTTTAGCGGAGGATGAAAATCTCTCTCGGTGAGGGGCTGTTTGACTAAGCCGTATTCAGCGTGATGTTGATAAAAACACCTAGATTTACAACTCACAAATTTTATCACGCCCATTGTCGCACCGTGATATGATGGTTTCTCTCAATGCAGGTAACAGCTGATTTAATCGGTTGAGCCTAAAATAAATTCGCTATTTAATGAAAAGTGAGCCGCTATGCGTTATTCCATTCATGATTTTGTACAATTAATCGCTCGGCTACGGGATCCGGTGAACGGTTGTCCGTGGGATATTAAACAAAATTACACCTCAATGATTGCTTGCCTCAAAGAAGAAACTTACGAAGTGATTGAAGCCATTGAGCAACATAATACAGAAAATCTAAAAGAAGAACTGGGTGACTTGTTATTGCAAGTGGTCTTTCTTAGTCAATTGGCGACAGAAGATCATCACTTTACCTTTGATGAGGTTGTGCAAGCTGTGGCGGAAAAAATTGTACGGCGCCATCCTCATGTTTTCGGCAACACACAAGCCAACAACGAAGAAGAAGCCTTACAAAATTGGAATGCGATGAAAGCCTTGGAACATCAACATCAAGGGCATACGTCCTTATTGGATAATATTCCGCACGCATTTCCTGCCTTGATGCGTGCAGAAAAATTACAAAAACGTTGTAGCAAAGTTGGGTTTGACTGGACGGACGTTTCCCCTGTTTTTGCTAAAGTGGAAGAAGAATTGCAGGAAGTCAAACAAGAAATCGCACGTTCTCCACAAGATCCGGCAAAAATTGAAGAAGAAATCGGTGATCTCTTTTTTGCCACGGTGAACCTCAGCCGACACTTGAAATGCTCGGCAGAAGAAAGTTTGCGTAAAGCCAATCAAAAATTTGAGCAGCGCTTCCGCCGTGTTGAGGCCAAGCTTGGCGCGCAAAATCGGACGTTGGCGGAAGCTTCATTAGAGGAAATGGATAGATTGTGGGATGATGTGAAACGGGAAGAAAAACACCGTTAAAATCCACCGCACTTTACGATTAATTTGACGTTTATCTTTATTATATGAATATCCTGATTATTGGCCCGTCTTGGGTGGGCGACATGGTGATGTCGCACAGTTTGTATCAACAATTATGTCTTCAATACCCTCAATGCCACATTGATGTCATGGCGCCGAATTGGTGTAAACCTTTGCTGGCGCGTATGCCGGAAGTTCGCCAAGCAATCGAAATGCCACTGGGACACGGTAAGTTTGCGTTATGTGAACGTTATCGTTTAGGCAAAGCCTTACGCCAGCGTTATGATATGGCGATTGTTTTACCCAATTCATTAAAGTCCGCGCTGATTCCGCTGTTTGCACAGATTAAGCATCGTCGGGGATGGAAAGGTGAATCCCGTTATTTTCTGCTCAATGATTTACGTCATCATAAACAACGTTATCCCATGATGGTGCAACGTTATGTTGCGCTTGCGTTTGAGCGCAATGCGGTTCCCTCTGCAACCGAAATACCGATCTTAGCGCCGAAATTAACGGTAAATCCACAACAGCAAGCCGCCACTTTAAAACAATTTGAAAAACAAACCGCACTTTTAGGCACGCGCCCGTTGATTGGATTTTGTCCCGGCGCAGAATTTGGCCCGGCAAAACGTTGGCCGCATTATCACTATGCAAAACTGGCTGAAATGTTAATTGAACAGGGCTATGCCATTGTGTTATTCGGCTCGGCAAAAGATGTGGAGGTAGGTGAGCAGATTCGCAATACATTGCCGGAGGCGTTACAGCCGTTCTGTGTGAATTTAGCCGGACAGACCAGCTTGGATCAAGCAGTCGATCTGATTGCTCATTGCGCCGTGATTGTGAGTAATGACAGCGGATTAATGCATATTGCGGCGGCAACCTCACGCCCGCTGGTTGCCCTTTACGGTCCGACCAGTCCGACCTATACGCCACCGCTTTCCGACAAAGCCATTATTCTGCGGAAAATAGAAGGCGGCTTGCTTAAAGTACGTAAAAGCACGGATAGCGCGGAAGGTTATCATCAAAGTCTGATTGATCTTTCTCCACAAGATGTGATGGAGGCGGTACGTTCTTTACAAGCATAATCGTTGTTTTGATTAATAACTGAGAACTATTTGCATTTTATTTTCAATCTCCTAGAATGGCTTCGTTCATGCACAATTTAACCTTGTGCAGAACCTATCATTTATCTGAAATTATAAAAGGAGTTTTTTATGAAGATTCGTCATTTCCAACTTGCCACCCTCGCTGCGGCAATTGCCTTCTCCGGCATTGCAGCAGCCGATATCACGGTTTATAACGGTCAACACAAAGAAGCCGCCAAAGCGGTTACTGAAGCATTTACCAAAGAAACCGGCATTAAAGTCACGTTAAACAGTGCCAAAAGTGAACAACTTGCCGGCCAATTAAAAGAAGAGGGCGACAAAACCCCGGCAGATGTATTCTATTCTGAACAAACCGCGCCATTTGCGATGTTATCTGAAGCCGGTTTGCTTGAGCCGCTTTCTGCTGACACCATCAAACAAACACAACATAAAGGCGTGCCGGTTGCACCGAAAAAGGACTGGATTGCCTTAAGTGGTCGTTCTCGCGTGGTGGTTTATGATAAGAACAAACTTTCTGAAAAAGACATGGAAAAATCCGTGTTAGATTACGCGACACCAAAATGGAAAGATAAGATCGGTTATGTGCCGACTTCCGGTGCATTCTTAGAACAAGTCATTGCTATTACCAAATTAAAAGGCGAACAAGTGGCGTTAAACTGGCTAAAAGGCTTGAAAGAAAACGGCAAACTTTACGCGAAAAATAGCGTGGCATTACAAGCCGTTGAAAATGGTGAAGTGCCGGCAGCGTTAATTAACAACTATTATTGGTATGCGTTGGCAAAAGAAAAAGGCGAAGATAAATTAAACTCCCGTTTATACTTCATTCGCCACCAAGACCCGGGCGCATTAGTGACTTACTCTGGTGCAGCGGTGTTAAAAGGCTCCAAAAATAAAGAAGAAGCGAAAAAATTCGTCGAATTCTTAGCCAGCAAAAAAGGCCAAGAAGCGCTTGTGGCTGCTCGCGCAGAATACCCATTGCGCACTGATGTGGTTTCGCCGTTTAATATGGATCCTTACGCAAAATTAGAAGCACCTGAAGTGAGTGCGACAACGGCGAAAGATAAAGAAAACGCGAACAAATTAATTGAACAAGCCGGTTTGAAATAAGCTTGTTATCACGGCATCTCATGCGAAGAGATGCCGTGAGTTCACGCACAAAAGTGCGGTCATTTTGCTCTCTGTTTTTGACAAGCCGGAGAATCCAACTGATACAGGGAATGTGATTCTCAACAGGTAACGCATATTACGCGTTTGTGCTGTTGGAATGAGAGCCCTTATTCTTCAATTAAACGGCGCAATAAACTGCCGTCAAACAATGCACGTTTCACTAAGGCGAAAGCCCCTATCACATCTTCATTGCTAAGCTCTGATGCGACTAATGGCGTATTTTGGACAAATGCCGGTAAGGCATGGCTTTCCAAAGTACGACGAATAGCCGCAAATAAGACATTTTTCGCCTGCGTAATTTCACCGGAAATCACGATTTTTTCCGGGTTAAACATATTTACGCTCATCGCCAACACACGCCCGATTTGCGTACCAACGTGTTCGATGAGTTCTGTGGCCACCGCATCTTGCTTATTGCTGGCTTTACAAATAGCTTCAATGTCATGAGCTTCCAAAGAAAGCCATTTACTTTGGTAACCGTCTTCCAATAACTCCGACATTTTATTTTCAATCGCCGAGTTGCTGACCACCGTTTCCAAGCAGCCCACATTGCCGCACATACAACGTTTTCCTAACGGATCCACCTGAATATGCCCAATTTCGCCCACATTCTTTTTATAGCCGGAAAAGAGTTCGTGATTAATCACAATTCCCGCACCAACACCGCGATGAATACGCAATAGCAACGAATCGTAACAATCTTTGGTTACACCAAAATAGTGCTCCGCAAGGGCTAAACTACGCACATCATGTCCGATATAGGTAGGTAAATTGAAACGTTCGGCAACGTGATTTGCCAAGTCCCAAGGCGTAGTTAATTCAAAGTGCGGAACCTGTTCAATCATGTTGCTTTTCGTATCCACAAAGCCGGGAACCGTGATACCAATCGCAATAAATTCACTGCCACGTTTTTGGTTTTCTTGAATAAATTCATCCAAGCGTTGAAATAAAAACTGTTCAAATGCTTGTGGCGTTGGGTAATTCTCAAGCGTAAAGACGGATTTATTCACTAATTTAGCGGATAAATCCATAATGGCTAAGGTTAAATGTTCCCGCCCGATACCCACTAAAATCGCACGAAAATGTTTATGCTCTGCCACAATCGAGGTTGCCCGACGCCCACCGGTCGATTCTTGTTGTTCTACCTCTTTAATTAAACCGCGAGCAAGTAAATGGCGGGTAATTTTAGTCACACTGGCCGGAGCTAGTTGGCTCATTTCAGAAATTTGAATACGGGAAATCGGGCCTTTCTGATCGATAAGCTTATACACCACTGCGCTATTCATTTGTTTCACTAAATCAACGTTCGCGATTTGAGGACTTTCTCGCATTTTTTTCTCCCGCAAAAGTAAGTTGAGTGATGTTAAACGGCATTTAAATACCTTTGGAACGACTATTCATCGTCCATTCCCAAGGCTTTGGAAAAGGTTTGCAGCCCCACTGCATTACCGTTTTTTACCATGGTTTGCATGGCTTTTGTTGGCGCATGAATTAATTTATTCATTAATTTATAACTTAATTCTTGTAGCACTTGTTCTGCCTCTTCGCCTTGTTGTAAGGAAGCGATCGCTTTTTCCAGTAAATCTTGGCGAGTCAACTCCGCCTCTTCCCGATAGCGACGAATCAAATTAGAAAATTGATGGACTTTCAACCATGCAAAGAAATCCGCACATTCTGCCTGAATAATTTCCTTTGCCTGCTCAGAGGCTTGTTCCCGCTGGCTTAAATTATGTTGAATGATATTTTGTAAATCATCCACCGTATAATGATAAACACTGTCTAATTCCGCCGCACTTTCTTCAATGTCACGCGGCACAGCAATATCCACCAACAACATCGGACGATAGCGACGCATGATTTGCGCCTTTTCAACCATGTTGCGGCTCATCAGAATATGCGGGCTACCGGTAGAGCTAATCACAATATCCGCTTGATTTAAACCTTGCTGTAATTGTTCTAGCGGCAGGATTTGAATATTTGCCGTGGAATCCAATTTCTCCACGAGGGTTTCTGCGCGGGCTAAAGTGCGGTTGGAAATCACCATGTTTTTTACGCCATGGCGCAATAAATGACGGCACACCAATTCAATAGTTTCCCCTGCGCCCACTAATAAAATGGTTAATTCGCTCAGCGATTCAAAAATTTGGCGCGCTAAACTGCAAGCAGCGTATGCCACAGATACCGCACTTTCACCAATATTGGTTTCTGTACGCACGCGTTTTGCCGTGGAAAATGTTTTTTGAAATAAACGGGATAACTCACCGGAAATGGCTTGCTGTTCTTGTTGGTAGTGTTGCTCGCTCATTTGATAAGCTTGCTTCACCTGTCCCAAAATTTGTGGCTCGCCTAAAATCAATGAATCCAAACCACAAGCCACTTCCATCAAATGATTGACGGCCGGCAGGTTTTCATAAGTGTAAAGGCAACGCTGAAGCTCGGCTAAGTCCAGTTGATGAATTTCGGCAAACCATTGTATGGCTTGGCGAATCCAATGTTGCGTTTCTTGTGGCGGGACGGTTTTATTGTGCAGATAAACTTCAGTTCGGTTACAAGTGGATAAAATCACCGCACTTTCGGCTAATTCAATTTGCCGAATATGGCGCAAAGCAAAAGCACGTTTTTCGTCAGAAAAAGCAACTTTTTCCCGTAAGGCAACAGAGGCGGTTTTGTGATTAATACCAAGAACTAAAATCGTCATAAAAAATACATGAAAAATCACCGCACTTTATGATGTTGACACAACAAATACGGCAACATTTATCCCACTAAAATAGAAAAAATAGACATAAAAACGGGCTATATTCTAGCTGAATTGCCCCTACTTGGGCAAATTAGCGCAAGAAAAAAGCCATTAATCTGCAATTTTATTGCGAAGTATCAAATTTCTAAAACGTATCTTTTGCTTGGCGTAATTGCGTGAATTGCGCCAAGTTGGTTGCCGTTAAAAACGGATTAATGTGTTTTTCCAAGCCTATCGTGGTGGGTAGGCTTGGTTTATTTTCAGCCCGTAACTGCGTCACCCGAACGCGATGATTTTCCACCGCACTTTTGTTTGCCCAAACGTTTTGCACAAACGCTAAATTGCTTAACGTATATTCATGCCCCGGGCAAACAATGGTGTCATCAGGCAACGCCGCAAAACGCTGCATGGTAGCGAACATTTGCGCGTAATCACCGGTAAACACCCGTCCGCAACCGGCGGAAAATAACGCATCACCACAAAACAAATGCCCATCCACCGAATAACTCACATGCTGCTCCGTATGCCCGCCGCTAGGCAATACTTGAATTCGATAATGTTCGGTGATAAGGTCGCCTTCATTCACTACCTGCGTCAGTCCATGTTCAGCGCACTCTGCCGGACCATAAATCGGCACTTGCGGGAAACGTTGTTTAAACGCCGTAACACCGTTTGTGTGATCCGCATGGTTGTGCGTAAGCAACAATGCCTCAACGGAAAAATGTTGTTCTTCCAATAAGTGAAACAGCTTGTCGGTTTCGGGCAAATCAACAATGAGCAACGGTAAATTTTCCCGTGCATAAAGCCAAATATAATTATCGTTTAACGCAGGAATCGGAATTAACATAGAACCTCGGAGTTACCATGATGTGGCGTGCTAAATATGAAAAGTCACTGGCGATGCCCACCGGTTGGCAACAACTGCCAAATGGGCGCGCTTATTGTAACGCATTAAATGCGTATTTTGCCCCTTGGTTTACAAAAATTTGTGGTTATCAGATTCTGAAAATTGGCGGACTTAGCGCAGAAATTCAATGTAATTTGCCCTTGCGCCACCAAATTAGCCTCAGCGAAAAAATAACGGAAAATTTGACCGCACTTTTAGACGATCATCATTCTGTTGTACAAGCCAAGTTCACCGAACTCCCCTTTATTCAACAGCAGTTGGATGCTTGCGTGTTGGCCAACACGCTGAATTTTGTCCAAGATCCCCATCAAGTATTGCGCGAAACCCACCGCGTGCTCACCGATGACGGTTACCTGTTCCTCAGTGTGTTTAATCCGCTTAATGGCCTCTTTTTTAAATTAAAAACAGGTGACTTCCCTGCGCGTCATTATTGCATTTGGCGGATCATTGATTGGTTGGAATTACTCAACTTTGATATTTTGGAACAGCGGAATTTGGCGCTCTCCCATCAAACCGCCGGTTGGTTTGCCCCGTTGACGGTTATCGTGGCGCAAAAACGCACCTACCCGCTGACACTTAATCCACAAAAAGTGCGGTCAAAAATCCCAGCGTTTTTACAACCGGCAGAAGCGTTGAAACAAGCCGAAGATCTTTAGTCTTTGAAGAAAAAAATAACGGTCAGAAATACATTCATTTCTGACCGTTTAAATTATGCCGTAGGAAAATTTCCTTCTTGGCGAAAAGACTTAAAAAATTGACCGCACTTTGCGGAAAATCATTAAGCTTGTGGATTCATGATCTCATCGAAGGTTGCCGCTTTTTCAGTGACTTGCGCTTTCGCTAACACCGCCTCAACAGCTTGTTCTTCTAATACGACGTTACGAATGTTATTCATTAATTCGTTGTTTTTGCTGTAGTATTCAACCACGTCTGCCGGTTGTTCGTAAGCCGATGCAATATCCTCAATCATGGCTTTCACACGTTCTTCATCTGCTTTTAATTCATTTGAAGCAATCACTTGGGAAAGTAATAAGCCTACTAACACACGACGTTTAGCTTGTTCTTCAAACAATTCACGTGGTAATTGTGCAGCTTGTTGTGCATTACCGCCAAAGCGTTGTGCCGCTTGTTGACGTAATACCTCAATTTCTTGTTCAACCGCAGAACTTGGTACATCAATTTGATTTTGCTCTACTAAACCATCAATCACTTGAGTTTTCACACGAGTCACTAACGCATTTTTCAACTCACGTTGCATGTTTTTACGAATTTCATTGCGTAAATCTGCAACAGATTTTGTGTTCGGACCAAATTTTGCAACGAACTCATCGGTTAATTCCTGTAATACCATCACTTCAACTTTCTTCAACGTAATGTCAAATTTCGCTGCTTTACCTTTTAAGTTTTCAGCGTGATATTCTGCCGGGAAAGTGACATCAATAGTGAATTTTTCACCGGCTTTGTGGCCAACGATACCCTCTTCAAAGCCTGGGATCATACGACCTTGACCCATGAATAAAACGAAGTCTTCGGCTTTACCGCCTTCAAACTCCTCGCCGTCAACAGAACCCACGAAGTCAATCGTTACGCGATCTTCTGCTTTCGCTGCGTCTTGGCTTTCAGTCCAAGTAGCTTGTTGTTTGCGTAGCACTTCAACCATCTTGTCAATATCGGCTTCAGAGATTTCAACAACCGGTTTTTCTACTTTGATATTTTCCAAACCTTTTAATTCAACTTCAGGATACACTTCAAAAGTGGCGCTAAATTTTAAGTCTTTACCGTCTTCAAATTGTTCAACGGTGAAACTTGGGCGACCTGCGAGATTGATTTTATTTTCGATAACTGCTTGGAAGAAATGGTTTTGTAATAAATCGCCTAAAATATCTTGACGAACAGAAGCGCCGAAACGTTTTTCAATGATGTGTGGCGGGACTTTACCTTTACGGAAGCCGTCAATACGCGCATTTTTAGCAACGCGTTTTAATTCTTCGCGGATAGCCTGAACAACAGTTTCAGCCGGAACGGTGATGGTTACACGACGCTCTAAACCTTGAGTCGTTTCAATATTTAATGACATTATGATGTTACCTCAAATTGATGCACTCGGCGAATGCTCACACCGAACACGTTATTAATAGAAAATAAGACAATGAATTATAACGAGACAAAGGCTTTCCGTCGAGGAAATGCACGATAAAAGCGTATAATCGATTAAAAAACACTCGATTTATCTATGCAAAATTAACCACGCGGATGATAGCGTTCGTGTAACCGTTTCAAGCGCTCTTTTGCTACGTGTGTATAAATTTGTGTCGTGGATAAATCGCTATGTCCTAATAACATTTGCACTACACGCAAATCCGCCCCGTGATTCACCAAATGCGTAGCAAAGGCATGGCGCAAAACGTGAGGTGACAACATATCGCTATCAATTTCCGCCAACGCCGCATAATGTTTAACCCGATGCCAAAAAGTCTGCCGTGTCATTTGCGTACCGCGACGGCTAGGAAATAGCACGTCGGAACTTTGTCCATCCAATAAAATCGGACGGGCAAACAGCATAAATTGCTTCACCCAATGGGTTGCCTCCTCTCCCATCGGCACAATACGCTCTTTATTCCCTTTACCGATGACCCGCACGACGCCTTGATTTAAATTGATGCTATCGGTATGTAATGAAACTAATTCCGTCACCCGCAACCCCGTAGCATACAACAGCTCCAACATCGCTTTATCGCGTAGCTCAATCGGCTGCTCCAAACGTTGCACATTCAACAAATCCGTGACTTGTTGTTCGGTTAAATACTTCGGTAAACGGCTGGGTAATTTAGGCGAACTCAGCACCGCACTGGGATCATCGGTGCGGTATTTTTCTTGATACAAATATTGGAAAAGCTTTCGAATAGCACTCAATAATCGCGCCGTACTGGTGGCTTTATACCCTTGCTCTACCCGCTCACCGAGAAAAGTTTGAAGATCGACCGAATCCAAGCCGAGCAACGACAACTTGCGCTCACTAAGCCAATCACAAAGTGCGGTGAGATCTAAGCGATAAGATTGCACGGTATTGGGCGACAAGCCTTTGCCTATCCATAATTCATTCAAAAATAAATCGAGCAAAGTAAGATCATTCATGTTTAGCCCCGATGCAGTAAAAAGGCTTCCACTTTACGTGGCGTCACGACAAAAGCCAGCGCTGCAATGATGGCCATTAAGACAAAGGTCATTGAGGGGGAATACGGGTAAATCACACCGCTCAATGCAGTCAAAATCGCCACCATGGCGCTGTTTGAAATACCGTTATACAACGCTTGTAATTTGGAAATGTGCGACTGCGGTTGCGTGGTGATATAACGTACCATGCCGTAATGCGCCACAGCGTATGTTAGACTGTGAAGTAATTGCAAAAGCCCGATGAACCAAATCTCACTTGTGGCGGCAAGCCCCATCCAACGTACAATACACGCCAAGGTCGCCAAATGAAAAAGGGTGCTGACCTTCCAGTTTTGCAGTAAACGGCGAGAAAAGAAAAACAGCAAAATTTCGGCAATTACACCTAAGCCCCATAGCAAGCTGGTCTGCGAAACGGAAATTCCAAGACTTGTCCAATATAACACGCTATAAACATAATAGGCGGCATGTGAGCCCTGAATTAAAGAGGAAGCCAACAAAATCCGCAAGGTTGTTTTGTTTTTTAATAAATCCCAATAACCTACATTCGTGGTTGCCTGTTCCGAGAGTTCATCTTGCGGGGGAATTGTGGGTGTTACACACTGCATCACCGAATATGCCAATAAAAGTGCGGTCAAAATCCAGACAATATTTTGCTCACCGAAAAAGCCAATCACATTGCCAAATAAGGTTACGCCCACCACAAAGGCAAGGGAGCCAATGAGCCGAGCCTTACCGTAATCCAACTGAATTTGCCGCTGCCAAGTGGTAGCCAAGGAATCCGTAATCGGCATACCTGCTGCGTTGACCATCGCAAATAAGCCAATGGCAGAAAACAGCAGCCAAAAATTCTCCGCAACAACACTTAACCCGGCCATAATCAACGCGCCGGCAAGTGCCAACACTCGCAAAGAATTGATCAATTGTGAAGCGCGTTTAATTAAACCGGAAAAAAACAAACCACCGACAAATCGAAAGACATAGGCACTTGCCAACACCATGCCGATCAGTTCTTCGCCATACTGTTGTGATTTCAACCAAACCGGGAAAAACGGCACGAATACACCATAGGCGCAGTAGTAGCCGAAAAAGCTCAAGGCGAGCCAAGTAAAAGGACGAACAAGCATTAGAATAAGGTTTCCATTTCTTTAGAACGTGCGACACAAGCTTGCATGGCTTGTTGCACGATGTCATTAAATTGATGTTGATTTAACACATTCAGCGCCGCTGCGGTAGTGCCGCCTTTGGACGTTACATTTTGGCGCAATGTCGATAAATCTACCTGCGGATTTTCCACCACCATTTTGGCCGAACCTAACATTGCCTGTTGCACCAATTCTCGCGCGTTTTCAGCGGATAACCCCATTTCAATTAAGCCTTGTTGCATGGCTTCTAAAAATTGGAAGAAATACGCTGGGCTGCTGCCAGAAGCCGCTGTGACGGCATGCATCTGTTCTTCCGACGCCACCCAAAGGGTTTTGCCTACGGCGGACAACAAATCCTGCGCAAAAGTGCGGTCGTTTTCTGAGGTGTTTTTTGCTGCAAATAATCCTGCCATGCCCTCGCCCACTAAGGCCGGCGTATTTGGCATCACACGCACAACAGCTTGAGCGGTCGGTAAAAGCGCAATTAATCTTGCCACGGAAATACCTGCCGCAATCGAAATCAGTAATTTATCGGAAAAATCCACCGCACTTAAAGGCGTACAAACGTCGGCAAGTACTTGTGGTTTGACGGCTAACAATACGACCTCTGCCTGTGCGACGGCGGCGATATTATCCGTTGAGGTGCGTACTCTTTTCTGCGCAAATAAAGCACGTTTTTCTTCATTCGGATCGCACACAATAATTTTATCGGCAGGATAAGCTTGTTTTAACAAGCCGAACACGATGGCTTGTGCCATATTGCCGCCACCGATAAAGGCGATAAGTTTATGTTGCATAGCTATTTCTCGTTACTTCATATTGACATAAGGATTGGTTTGCTTTTCCTCGCCAATCGTGGTGTAAGGGCCATGACCGGCGACAATAATCATATCATCGCCTAAAGGATACAATTTTTCACGAATGGACGTAATGATGTCCTCGTAACTTCCTCCCGGAAAATCCGTCCGCCCAATACCGCTTTTAAAGAGTACATCACCGGTAAATGCGATACGTTTTTGGTGCTCAATAAAACCAATATGACCTGGCGTATGGCCGGGTAAATGTAACACTTCAAAAGCAAAATCGCCTATCGTCAACACTTCACCTTCCTGATCCAACCAACGATCCGGTTCAAAAGCGGCGACATCAAATAAAAGACCGAATTTTTCCGACTGTTGCGGCAAGCTTTTAAACCAATATTCATCTTTGGAATTGGAACCTAAAATTGGCACGTTGAAATGTTGTTTGACTTTTTCTGCCGCGCCCACATGATCCAAATGACCGTGCGTCAGCAAAATTGCCTGTAAATTTAATTCCAATGCTTCAATGCGCTTAATCAGTTTATCGGCTTCGCCACCCGGATCGATAATGGCGGCATTTTTATTTTCATCCCAAATTAACGAGCAGTTTTGCTGAAATGCCGTGACCGGAATAATTTCAATATTCATTGTCTCTCCTGTGATTTGAACAAAAAAACCGCAACAAAGTGCGGTTTAAAATTGCGTTGTTTTTACTAGCTACCATTCCACGTACGAACCGGGCCGGTATCCATGTGAATAAAATTACTGCGCGGATAATACCCAACGCCTCCATTTTGGAGCGATTGCACAGAATCACGTAGTGTTGCCAGTGGCACGCCATCAATACGAAAATCAATCGCCTGACCACGGATATGATAGCTGTTACTTGCGACGCCATGACTTTTGCGATGCATTGCCGCATTACTGGCGGCAGAGCGATAGCCACAAATAATTTGAATTTCCGTATTACGCAAACCTAGCTGTTGTTGAACGCGGTAGAATTTTGTAAACAACTGCGGATCCATTTTATGCACTTGATTGGTTCGTTTATCACGCAAGAAGTGATCGAGCAGTCGCAATGTATTGGCGCTAAAACCA
The DNA here is from genome assembly GCF_000466335.1 of Aggregatibacter sp. oral taxon 458 str. W10330. NCBI lineage: Bacteria > Pseudomonadati > Pseudomonadota > Gammaproteobacteria > Pasteurellales > Pasteurellaceae > Aggregatibacter > Aggregatibacter sp. oral taxon 458. Next base: position 18,934 of record NZ_KE952618.1, read on the forward strand.
CGGCCAAGTGCAAATTCGGCACCTAATTTTTCGCCGGTATTGATATTACGGAAATTCAATATCCGTGGTTTAGGTGTGGAAACGGCAGCCAAAACGGTATTTGGTAATAGCGTTGCACCTAGCACAATGCCACCTAAAGATAACCATTTACGGCGACCGTGGTTGATATGATTCATTTTTTCTTCCTACCTTTGTTCAACATTTTACCCTTTGACTATGATCGTCTGTGTTAGTTCGACAAAAGATTACTGAACATAGTGTTTTAACACGTTCCAGTCAATATAACTTAAATTTGCCGCTTTGTCATAACCGTAAATATCTGGCAACGTATGCACTTGGTCTTTATCAACCCAAGCGGTGACGTAATATAAAAACACCGGATTGTCAGATTTAATGCTGGCGGATGTTGTTTTTCGGCTTTTCAGCACATTTTGTTTTCGTTCATCGCTCCAACCGGCTTCTTTCAACAAAATAGTTGCCAACTGATCGGACTTCTCAACACGCACACAGCCGGAACTTAAATCCCGTTTTTTATTGGCAAATAAATTACGTTTTGGCGTGTCATGCAAATAAATGGCATCAGAACTTGGCATATTAAATTTGTAGTTCCCCAACGCACTGTTGTCGCTTGGTGCTTGACGTAAATGATATGGGAATTTATTCGCTGTCATATTTTCCCAATCAATTGTGTAAGGATCGATGGTATTGCCTTTGCTATCAATAATCGTATAACCATTACGATAAATGTAGCTCGGATCTTTTCGTACTTTTGGAATAATATCCTCGTTAATTAAACGCGTTGGCGCATTCCATGGTGGGTTGACAACCACATTGCTTAAACGGCTAAACATAACCGGCGTTTTACGCTCAGGTTTCCCCACAATCACGCGAGAGATTAATACCGCTTCGCCGTTACGATAATACGTGAGCTGATAACTTGGAATATTAACAAAGATCCCATTTTCAAATGCCGGCAGAATTCGTAAACGTTGCGCATTAATTGCGAAACGGTGTAATTCGGTTGTTTTATTTTTTTCTACCCCTTTTGCAATGAGTGCCTTCACACGATCCAATGTCTGTTGAAACAAAGGATTATCACTGGAGAGGTTTTTAACGAATGCCAAATGATCGTTATTTTTGACCGCACTTAACCACGCAGCAATCTGATTTTCATCGGGTTTACCGGCTTTATAACTATTTTCTGAATACAACCATTTTTGCGCTGAACGTTGTACGTTGTTGGCGTAATATAAATAGTCTAAAAACGCATCGGTTAACAAAATATCTTCGATTAATGCACCATTGCCCGCAACACGATGCGCTGCATTGAGTGCCTCGGCGGAACGTTTGGAAATTCCTGCAGCAACCATCAGCGCATAATCATGGAGAAATTGTTGCTTTGCCTGAACATCCGTCCAAAGTGGAGCGAAATTATTCTCGGCATAAATTTTTGCAATGAGCGATTTAAATTGCAACGGAGTCTCGCCAATACGATCTGCTAGCGCTTGTTCTACTTGTTGCTGTCTTTCCTCGGCTAGGCGCATTTCTTCAGAACCAGTTTCAAGCTCTAACTGTTGTGTAGCTAAGTCTGCTTCATTTTTATCCAGTTCCGTTGATAAATTTTGCGTAACCTGTGATTCAACCATTGCTGATGTGTCGGCCTGAAGCAAGCCGCTGTACGACAACATCCCAAGAAAAAAGAGGCTTGGCTTAACGCATTTCCGATTCATTCTTAACGATTCCTAAAATAAATAACGATAATCACCACACATTGTGGTACAAAAAAGCGCCTTATTCTAACAAAACATCGCGTGTGAAGGAATGCTTTACCTGCGCCTTTACACTTTTTCCCATGTTCTGCTCAAGGTCATAATAGCCACAATGACATTCACCGCCTCTTTCATGCCTTCAAGCGTAATTAATTCATGCTTACTGTGAAAGTTATACCCCCCGGTGAAAAGATTCGGGCAAGCTAATCCTTTTTCCGCTAACCAAGCGCCATCAGTACCGCCGCGAATGACTTTGTGATTTGGCGTAATTCCGCAGTGTTTCATGGCAAGATCCGCTAATTCGATGGATTGCGGCACGTTTTTTACCGTTTCGTACATATTCTTATAGCTGTCGGTCAGCACCAGTTCAATCGGTTTTAGTAGGCGTTTTTGCTGATTAAATTGCGCCACTAAATCACGAATAAACTGTTTCCGCTTTTCAAATTCTGTTCCATCAAAATCACGAATGAGATAATGCAACTCTGCTTTCTCAATGTCGCCGGAAAAATGATTTAAATGGAAAAAGCCTTCTCGCTGTGCAGTGTTTTCAGGGGTTTCTGCCTGTGGAAAAGCGTGCTGAAATTCACAAGCCATGGCTAGGGCGTTAATCAGTTTATTTTTTGCCGAACCGGGGTGAATATGGCGCCCGTAAAATGTGACTTTGGCAGAGGCAGCATTAAAGTTTTCATATTCCAATTCCCCCACGGCGCCACCATCGATGGTATAAGCCCAATCGCATGGAAAATCCTCAGAAGGGAAAAATTGCATACCCAGCCCGATTTCCTCATCCGGCGTGAAGGCCACTCGAATATTGCCATGAGGGAGATTTTCTGTTTTTAGGCGATAAAGTGCGGTCATAATTTCTGCAATTCCGGCTTTATTGTCTGCGCCCAACAAGGTATTTCCATCCGTTACAATCAGGGTTTTACCAATGAATTGATGTAAGAAAGGATAATGGACGGGGCTGAGAAATTCCTCGCCGACACCTAACGCAATATCGCCACCTCGATAATTTTCAATCACTTCAGGCTGCACGTTTTTGCCACTGCAATCAGGCGACGTATCTAGATGGGAAATAAAGCCAATCGTCGGTGCATTGGAATCCACGTTAGCCGGTAAATATGCCGTGAGAACACCGTGTTGACTCAACACAATGTCTTGCAACCCTAATGCCACCAGTTCCTGTTGCAGGTGTTTGGCAAGGGCAAGTTGACCGGCAGAACTCGGCGAAGTTTTTGCGCCCGGTTTAGATTGGGTGTCATACGTCACATAATTTAAAAAACGTTCCAATACAGGTTCTTGAGAGAATAAATCTTGCATGCGTGATGTTCTTCTTTTTTATTTTTACTAACAGAAACCAAGTCGTGTGTTTATTTGGCCATCAATGGCATAAAGCACCGGCAATAAACACCTTTTGCTTTCTATTTTAAAGCGGTCCACGCTACCACGCAAAACCTTTACATCGCACAATACTTAAGCCGACGCAGGATGAACCAAAATCACAGGAAAGCAGCGCCATTATGCACTGCGCCCTATTGCCTTTTCATTGAGAAAAAAACGACTTTCCGCTACAATACGCCACTATTTTTATTCACGTAAACAGACTATGTCAGAAATTAAGTTAATTGTTGGACTTGGCAATCCCGGCGATAAATACGCAGACACCCGCCACAATGCCGGGGAATGGTTAATTGCGCGTTTAGCACGGCGGTTTAATGTCATATTAAATGCGGAAAATAAGTTTTTCGGGAATGTGGGAAAAACGCTGATGAACGGCAAAGAAATCCGTTTTTTGGTGCCGACAACCTTTATGAATTTAAGCGGCAAAGCAGTAGGCGCATTGGCGAATTTTTATCGTATCAAACCCGAAGAAATTTTAGTCCTGCATGATGAGTTAGATTTACCACCCGGCAGCGTTAAACTGAAATTAGGTGGCGGACATGGCGGGCACAACGGCTTAAAAGACATTGTCGCCGCATTGGGCAATAACAACAATTTTTATCGTCTGCGCATTGGGATCGGTCACCCGGGACACCGTGATTTAGTGGCGGGTTATGTGTTAAACAAACCCTCCCCCAGTGAGCGTGAAGCGCTTGAAAAAGCCCTGGATGAAGCGGCAAATTGTGTGGAACTGCTTTTCAAAGACGGCATCGTCAAAGCCACTAATCGACTAAATAGCTTTAAAATTTAACCGAAAAGTGCGGTCAAAAAACACGGTAAATTTCAACCGTACTTTTCTTCACCAATAAGGAAAAATTATGGGATTCAAATGTGGTATCGTGGGCCTGCCGAATGTGGGCAAATCCACCCTTTTCAACGCCTTAACCAAAGCCGGCATTGAGGCGGCAAACTATCCGTTTTGCACCATCGAGCCAAATACCGGCGTGGTGCCAATGCCGGATCCGCGTTTAGACGCCTTAGCGGAAATCGTCAAACCTGAACGCGTATTACCCACCACCATGGAATTTGTGGATATCGCAGGTTTGGTTGCCGGTGCGAGTAAAGGTGAAGGCTTGGGTAACAAATTCTTAGCCAATATCCGTGAAACCGATGCTATCGGCCATGTCGTACGTTGTTTTGAAAACGATGACATCGTACACGTTGCGGGTAAAATCGATCCGTTAAGCGATATTGAAACCATCAACACCGAACTGGCGTTAGCCGATTTAGACAGCTGTGAACGCGCCATTCAACGTTTGCAAAAACGTGCTAAAGGTGGTGACAAAGATGCGAAATTCGAACTTTCCGTGATGGAAAAAATCTTACCGGTACTTTCTGAAGCGGGCATGATTCGTTCTGTACCGCTAGACAAAGACGAATTACTAGCAATCAAAAGCTATAATTTCTTAACCTTAAAACCGACCATGTACATTGCCAACGTGAATGAAGACGGTTTTGAAAATAATCCTTATCTCGATAAAGTCCGCGAATTTGCTGAAAAAGAAGGCTCTGTCGTGGTGCCGGTGTGTGCCGCAATCGAAGCGGAAATCGCCGAACTGGATGATGATGAAAAACTCGAGTTCTTACAAGATCTCGGCATTGAAGAACCGGGCTTAAATCGTGTCATTCGTGCAGGCTACGCGCTTTTAAACTTACAAACTTACTTTACCGCCGGCGTAAAAGAAGTCCGCGCATGGACGGTTTCCGTGGGCGCCACTGCACCAAAAGCCGCGGCTGTCATCCATACCGATTTTGAAAAAGGCTTTATCCGTGCCGAAGTCATTGCCTATGAGGATTTCATCCAATTTAAAGGTGAAAACGGCGCCAAAGATGCCGGTAAATGGCGTTTAGAAGGGAAAGATTACATCGTACAAGACGGTGATGTCATGCACTTCCGTTTCAACGTGTAAAACAGTCTAAAAATGAACCGCACTTTAAGACACTAAAGTGCGGTTTTTTTATCCCTTATTATAAAGAAAATAACAGGTTGGCAAGACAAGCCACAAGATTGCGCTGATGATCACTATCAAGCTGAAATACCAGCGTTGCGTTTTATGGCGAAAATGTTGTCTGCCTAAATGAATCCCGATAAACCCACCCAGCAAGCTCAATAGCAACAATGTGCGCTCAGGAATGCGCCATTGTTGACGGATGGCGCGTTGTTTATCTTGCCACATCAAAAAATAAGCGGCGATATTCACCGCCGCTAAGACTATGACCAAAAATGAAATTGGCATTAAGCGTAAACCGGAAGACGTTTACAGATTGCCAAGACTTTTTCTTTTGTCGCCGCAATCACTTGTTCTTCATTGTCTTTACCAAGTGCGTCTAACACATCACACATCCAGCCGGCAAGTTCACGACAGTCTTGCTCGTTAAAACCACGACGGGTCACAGAAGGTGTTCCCACACGGATACCGGAAGTCACAAAGGGTTTTTGTGGGTCATTCGGTACAGAGTTTTTATTCACGGTAATGTTTGCTTTACCAAGTGCCGCATCCGCCGCTTTACCGGTTAAACCTTGTTGAACTAAATCCACTAAGAATAAGTGATTTTCGGTACTGTTTGAAACCACTTTGTAACCGCGTTGTTTAAACACTTCCACCATGGCTTTTGCATTTTTCAAGACATTTTGTTGGTAGATTTTGTATTCCGGCTCTAACGCTTCTTTGAAACATACCGCTTTTGCCGCAATGATGTGAACTAATGGACCACCTTGACCTGCCGGGAAAACAGCAGATTGAAGTTTTTTATACATCTCTTCATCGCCGCTGGCAGATAAAATTAAACCACCACGTGGACCACCTAAGGTTTTATGCGTTGTTGTGGTAACAACATGGGCATACGGAAGTGGATTCGGATAGACGCCCGCCGCAATTAAACCGGCAACGTGAGCCATATCCACGAATAAATAGGCGCCCACTTCATCTGCGATCTCACGCATTTTTTTCCAATCAACCACTTGAGAATAAGCAGAGAAACCGCCCACAATCATTTTTGGTTTCACTTCATGCGCTTGTTTACGCAACGCATCGTAGTCAATCAAACCATCATCAGTAATGCCATATTGTTCTGCATGATAGATTTTACCGGAGAAACTCACGGAAGCACCGTGGGTTAAGTGGCCACCATGTGCCAAGCTCATGCCTAGAATGGTGTCGCCCGGATTCAATAATGCCATATAAACGGCCGCATTCGCTTGTGAACCGGAGTGCGGTTGCACGTTCACATAATCTGCGCCAAATAATTCTTTCGCACGATCAATCGCCAACTGTTCCACAATGTCAGCGTACTCACAACCACCATAATAGCGTTTGCCGGGATAGCCTTCCGCGTATTTATTGGTGAATTGAGAACCTTGCGCTTGCATTACGCGCGGGCTGGCATAGTTTTCAGAAGCGATTAATTCAATATGTTCTTCTTGACGACGATTCTCATCTTGAATGGCTTGCCATAAAACCGGATCGTAATCAGCGATGTTCATGCTCTTTTTAAACATTGTGTTTTCCTCGTTGTTTGCATTATTTGTGTATAGTTTACCTGTTTACAGGCAAAAACTTAACCAAAAATTTCGACCATATTTTTCATTATTACAATGAAAAACATTCATTTATCTAAATCGAACCTTTTTCTTTCACTAATTTTTCAATTAATTTAACTTCTTTTGTTTTCTCACCAGCACCAAGTTTGCGGCATTGGCTGGTTTCTTTCGTATAAGTATTAAAATTTGTCATCCTTGTTGGGCTTTTCATTTTAATCTTCATATCCAAATGATCACCACAACGATCACAGGGTGAAACAAATTCCTTCTCATAGTCTTTAAATTCTGGAACTTGCTCTATGATTTTCGCGACTTGTGGCGAATGGGCGGTTTTAAATAGACGAACGGTAAAATCATAACTCAATTTACCATCACCTGCCTGCCATTTGGCTTTGGCTTGCAATAAATAACGCATCCAGCCTTATTTTGTATCAATCTGAGAGATACCACGCATCAGCACGGTTTGATCCGCTCGATAAGTGACATAATCAAAATGCTCAACGGGTAAAGGGGCTTTTGTAGCAGGTTTAACATAGCAAATCCAATCGCCCACCAACGCTTTTTCCTATTCAGTTTACTGATGTGCTGTTGCACATCCCGATAGTAATAAGGCGACAAAACTACCCAATATTAATTTTCTCATGAGATACTCCTTTTATTGATAGTCGGGATAACATTGATCACAACAAAATAGGGAAATTTTCGTTTAATCAGGAATATGTAAAAGGCGGCAGTTACATAAATCATCACTCTCAAATTCTGATATTTCACCTGCAACCTTATTCGGAATTGGAAATAAACGCACAGTGAGTGGTTTATTTAAGCGAAATGCCATCGTTCCTGTGTCGCGCATAATAGCTGCTATGCTTTCTGCCTTAACATTTCCCGCCACTGGAACCGTGTCTAAACCGATACCACATACGGCGCTATAAGTCAGTAAAGCACGGATATCAAAATAATGTTTTTGTGTACCTTCGGCTAAACCTAAATCTTCTGTCACCACCAACATTAATCCGGAAAACCCAACCAATGGCACACGTTGGATTGATTTAAACACTTTTGTCAGTAACGCAGAAACCTCTACTGAACCAGCTGCACCAAAATAAGGTAATCCCATTAATTCATAGATTTTTGTCATGGATGAACAATTTTTTGATGGTGCTGCCGAACTATCAATACCTGCAAATTCAAATTCACCTGATAATTTGACCGCACTTAACATCTCTAATACTTGATCTACATGATATTGCAACGCTTGCGACATCGCTTGATAACAATCCGCATAAAATTGATTATGAGGTGATTTTGGTACAGATTTTAATACTTCGACTAATAAATCAGGCGTTTCTAAACCAATGACAAAACTATTTGGTAAATGACTTAGATGATAACCGGCGGGGAAATAAGGAATAAATGGCTTGCAGTTAAAATTCACAGTAAAGTTAAAGTTACCTTCGCCACGTGGTGTGATATTTGCAATCCGTTGTACCGCATAAACAGATTGCTCAATAAGTTCATTATCTAACACGCCATTTTCATCTAATGGCACATTAACACAGGCATTACACAAGTCACCATAAGCTGCGATTAACTCTGGCAATAACGCTATTTCCTCTTTATTTCTCGCCGCGCCTATTGCAAATCGAAGACGAATTCCACTTTCATTAAATTTATTCAGTAACTCCGTTAAATACTGCAAATCTGCTTTTGCCGTCTGTAAATTGGTTAAATCCAAATATTCACCAAAGGGATTGGTAATCACTCGAATCGATTGCAAGGTATAACCTGCTTTCTGCACAGCTGGCAATAACAAATCTACATCACGTTTGACTGAATAAAGGGCGTCTTCCCATTGAGCTTTATTTTTATGTAACGTTAGAAAAAAACTTATGGTACGAAGACGACATAATTCTTTATTTTTATAATCCATTCGATCCCTTAACATTAAATGTAGTTATTTTTGCTGCTCACGTTCAACAGCACGATAACCAATGTCTCGACGATAAAAACGTCCAGACCATTGAATTTGTTCAGCGAGTTTTAAGGCTTTTTGTTGTGCTTCAAATACACTTTCGCCTAATGCAGTAACACAAAGCACGCGACCGCCGTTCGTGACTAACTTGCCTTCTTGTTCTGCAACGCCCGCTAAGAAAACTTTCTCATTTTCGACCGCACTTTGTGACAAACCGGTGATTTCATCGCCCTTGCGATAATCGCCTGGATAGCCTTCAGCCGCCAAAACAATCCCTAAGGAAGATTTTGGATTCCATTGGGATTTCACTTCGTTCAATTTACCATCGCAAGCTTTAAGACAAAATCCTACCAGATCTGATTCAAGACGTAGCATAATTGGCTGGGTTTCTGGATCGCCAAAACGACAGTTAAATTCAATCACTTTTGGCTGCCCGTTCGGCATAATCATTAATCCTGCGTATAGGAAACCTGTGTAAACATTACCTTCCGCTGCCATGCCATTGACTGTTGGATAAATCACTTCACGCATAATACGATCATGAATTTCTTGTGTCACCACTGGCGCAGGCGAATACGCACCCATACCGCCAGTATTTAAGCCTGTATCATTTTCGCCCACGCGTTTATGATCTTGACTAGTCGCCATAGGCTCGACATTTTTGCCGTCTACCATGACGATAAAGCTCGCCTCTTCGCCATCTAAAAATTCTTCAATGACCACCCGACTGCCGGCCTCACCAAAGGCATTGCCGGAAAGCATATCGCGCACTGCGTCTTCGGCTTCCTGCAACGTCATCGCCACAATCACGCCTTTGCCTGCCGCCAAACCATCTGCTTTTACGACAATGGGTGCACCTTTTTCACGTAAGTACGCCAATGCCGGTTCGACCTCAGTGAAGTTTTGATATTCTGCCGTTGGGATTTTGTGACGAGCGAGGAAATCTTTGGTGAATGCTTTTGAACCTTCCAATTGTGCAGCTGCTTTAGTTGGACCAAAAATTTTCAATCCAGCTTCACGAAATGCATCAACTACCCCAATCACTAGCGGTGCTTCAGGGCCAACAATGGTTAATCCAATTTGCTTATCTTGAGCAAATTTCACTAATGCGGGAATATCTGTTGTAGAAATATTCACGTTTTCTACTTTGTGTTCCAATGCGGTACCCGCATTGCCTGGTGCGACAAAAACTTTATCTGCTAGTGGAGATTGTGCAGCTTTCCAAGCCAAGGCGTGTTCACGACCGCCATTTCCGATGATGAGGATGTTCATGTTGTAGTCCTTGTATCTTTTTGAATTTAATCCCCTCTTTAGCAAAGAGGGGTAGGGGAGATTTGGCAGAAGTTATTTCAACCTCATAGTACATTTAGCATCGTTTAAATCTCCCCCCATCCCCCTCTTTACAAAAGAGGGGGAATAAGTAAGTCGCTCATTGAGCGAAGTTGCTGCATAAATTAATGTCTAAAATGCCGCATTCCGGTCAATACCATCACCATATTATGCTCATCTGCCGCATCAATCACTTCTTGATCACGCATTGAACCACCCGGATGAATCACACATTGAATGCCCACTTTTGCTGCCGCATCAATGCCATCACGGAATGGGAAGAAGGCATCAGATGCCATCACACAACCGGCTACAGTTAAACCTTCATCCTGAGCCTTAATACCCGCAATCTTCGCAGAATACACGCGGCTCATTTGACCTGCACCAATACCAATAGTTTGGTTATCTTTGGCATAAACAATGGCATTCGATTTCACAAATTTCGCCACTTTCCAGCAGAATAATAAATCTTTCAGTTCTTGTTCGGTCGGTTGACGTTTGCTGACCACTTTTAAGTCATCCAAGCCCACCATGCCTAAATCTGCCTCTTGCACCAACAAGCCACCATTCACGCGTTTGAAATCTAAACGTTGGGTACGGGCTTGCCATTCTCCACATTCAAGCAAACGGACATTTTTCTTACGTTTCACCACTTCAACAGCTTCCGCAGACACTTTCGGTGCGATAATCACTTCCACAAATTGACGTTCTACAATTTCATTTGCCGTTTTTTCGTCTAATTCACGGTTAAAAGCAATGATGCCGCCAAAGGCTGAGGTTGGGTCTGTTTGATAGGCACGGTTGTAGGCCTCTAAAATATCTTTGCCTAAGGCCACGCCGCATGGATTGGCGTGTTTCACAATCACACAGGCCGGTTCATCAAATTCTTTTACACATTCAAGGGCTGCGTCGGTATCGGCAATATTGTTATAAGACAAAGCCTTACCTTGCAGTTGGTTTGCCGTCGCCACACTCGCTTCTTTTACATTGAGATCCACATAAAATGCGGCATTTTGATGAGCATTTTCGCCGTAACGCATGGTTTGTTTACGCACGAAATTCAAATTTAAAGTCCGCGGGAATTGACCGCACTTCGCCTCCGCATCTTCTTCAGCAGCAACATGATAAGGTTTCACCAACTGACCGAAATAGTTCGCGATCATGGAATCGTATTGGGCAGTGTGTTCAAATGCTTTGATAGCAAGATTAAAACGGGTTTCTAGGGTTAAGCTGTTTTGATGTTGATCCATTTCGGCAAGAATGGCATCAAAATCCTGATTGTTCACAACAATCGCCACATCTTTATGGTTTTTCGCCGCAGAACGCACCATGGTTGGGCCGCCGATATCAATATTTTCCACGGCATCTTCTAACGTGCAATTTGGTTTTGCCACGGTTGCGGCGAAAGGATATAAATTCACCACCACCATATCAATACCTTCAATACCGTGTTGCTGCATGATGGCATCATCCGTACCACGACGACCTAAAATCCCACCGTGCACTTTGGGGTGTAAGGTTTTCACGCGACCGTCCATCATTTCCGGAAAACCGGTGTAATCGGACACTTCGGTTACCGGCAAGCCGTTTTGTTCTAACAGTTTTGCCGTACCGCCGGTAGAAAGCAGCTTAACACCACGTTTTACGAGGCCTTGGGCAAATTCCACAATACCGGATTTATCGGACACGCTAAGCAATGCTTGGCGAATGGGACGAGTTGATTGCATGAATAATTTCCTTTGATTTATGAAGTAAAATTTAAGGTGGCGTATTATAGCGCAAACGTTTGCGTTTAGGTAATCCGTTTTAAGCATTGCAATGGATTGCTTGTTTTTTATTCGTTTTAGAAACCTACTGAGGTAAATACGCCCAATGGCAATCTTGATGATAAAAGTTTTTGGTTAACGCCAACTTTAACGGTAAAGTGCGGTATAATTCGGCGCAATTTTAATGCTAATGAACAACACATACCCATGACAGACTTCACTCAATTTGCCGATTTTGATCTCGCACCTGAATTACTCAACGCCCTCCAGAAAAAAGGCTACCAACGTCCTACCGCCATCCAACAGGAAACCATTCCTGCCGCGATGGAAGCCTTTGATGTCCTCGGGTCGGCACCGACCGGCACCGGAAAAACCGCTGCGTTTTTGCTACCGGCGATTCAACACTTATTGGATTATCCACGCCGTAAACCGGGCGCACCGCGTGTGTTGATTCTTACACCAACCCGTGAACTTGCCATGCAGGTGGCGGAACAGGCGGAAGAACTTGCCTGCTTCACCAAACTCAGCATTGCAACCATCACCGGTGGTGTGGCGTATCAAAATCACGGCGAGATTTTCAATAAAAATCAGGACATCGTGGTGGCGACCCCGGGGCGTTTGTTGCAATACATTAAAGAAGAAAATTTTGATTGCCGCGCAGTAGAAATTCTGATTTTTGACGAAGCGGACAGAATGTTGCAAATGGGCTTTGGGCAAGATGCAGAGAAAATCTCGGCAGAAACCCGTTGGCGTAAACAAACTCTATTGTTCTCGGCAACCCTTGAAGGCGATTTATTGGAAGATTTTGCCGACCGCACGTTAAACGAGCCGGTAAAAATTGATGCGGAACCGAGCCGTCGCGAGCGGAAGAAAATTCAGCAATGGTATTATCACGCCGACAGCAATGAACATAAATTCAAATTATTGGTGCGTTTTATTGAGCAAGAGCAAGTCAGTAAGGGCATTGTATTCGTACGCCGTCGCGAAGATGTGCGCGAACTGGCGGAAAATCTGCGCAAACGTGGCATTCGCAGCACGTATTTGGAAGGCGAAATGGCGCAAACCCAACGCAATAACGCGATTGATAAACTGAAAAATGGCATAGTAACAGTGTTGGTCTCCACGGATGTCTCCGCGCGTGGTATCGATATTGATGACGTTAGCCACATTATGAATTTTGATTTGCCGTACAGCGCCGATACTTATTTGCACCGCATTGGGCGTACCGCACGTGCCGGCAAAAAAGGCACCGCTGTGTCTTTCGTGGAAGCACACGATTATCGTCTGCTGGGCAAAATTAAGCGTTATACCCAGGAAATGCTGAAAGCCCGTGTGATTGAAGGTTTAGAACCACGTACTAAAGCGCCGAAAGACGGCGAAATCAAAACCGTCAGCAAAAAACAAAAAGCGAAAAAATTAGAAAAACGCGAAGCGCAAAAGAAAGTGGCTAAGAAAGCCAAACAACGTCATCAGGATCGTAAAAATATCGGTAAACGCCGTAAACCAAGTGGGGCGGCTCACCATGACGTCGGGGAAAAATAACCCTGTTCTATCAAAAGTGCGGTCATTTAAAAGCCTATTTTTTGGCTGTCAAGAGGCGCAAGGCGGTTGACTGACTTGCGCCAGTTTTCCGTTATTTTTTCATTTCACTGTATTTGTCAATTCGCTTTTACGCCAAAATGATCCTGCCCATGTCTAAAAAGAGATGACGCAAACGTTTTCGTCTCCTTGATTTTCCTTTATAATAGCCCGCAATTTTTGTTTCCATTCAACCTTAAAGGTAATCTTCATGTTTCAAATTTTCCGTGGCTCACCTGCCCTTTCCGAATTCCGTATTCATGGCTTAATGCAAAAATTCCAACAGCAACAATTACCGGTGAAATCCGTGTATGCGGAGTATGTGCATTTTGTGGCATTAAACGCCACTCTTTCTGCTGAACAGGAAGCCAAACTGAAAGCCTTGTTGCATTACGGACCGACCCTTGCCGAACATGAAGCCAAAGGGGAAAGTTTTATTGTGATTCCGCGGGTCGGCACCATTTCCTCTTGGTCGTCTAAAGCCACCGACATTGCCCATAACTGCGGCTTAAATGAAGTGGAACGCATTGAGCGTGGTTTGGCATATTACTTTGAATTGACACAGCCGTTAGATGAAAAAACAACGGAAAAACTGACCGCACTTTTACATGACCGTATGATGGAAACTGTGGTGCGCAAGGCAGACGAGGCGGAAGTGTTGTTCCGTCAACAAGAACCAAAACCGTTCAAAACCGTGGATATTTTAAACGGTGGACGCAGTGCTTTAGAAAGTGCCAACGTGGAGCTTGGCTTGGCATTGGCGGAAGATGAAATCGATTATTTGATGGAAAATTTCACCGCACTTGGACGCAACCCGCACGACATTGAGCTGTATATGTTCGCGCAAGCCAACTCGGAACATTGCCGCCACAAAATTTTTAACGCCGACTGGATTATCGATGGCAAAAAACAGGATAAATCCCTGTTCAAAATGATCAAAAATACCTTTGAGAAAACCCCTGATTTTGTGCTTTCTGCGTACAAAGACAATGCCGCAGTGATGGAAGGCTCCAAAGCGGGACGCTTCTTCCCGGATCAAGACGGCATTTACCGTTATCACAATGAAGACACCCACATTTTGATGAAAGTGGAAACCCACAACCACCCGACCGCTATTTCCCCGTTCCCGGGCGCAGCAACGGGCTCCGGTGGCGAAATCCGTGACGAAGGCGCAACCGGTCGTGGCGCAAAACCGAAAGCGGGTTTGGTGGGCTTCTCTGTATCCAACTTATGCATTCCAAACTTTGAACAACCTTGGGAAGCCCCGCTTGCCAAACCGAATCGTATCGCTTCCGCCTTAGACATTATGTTGGAAGGCCCCTTAGGTGGCGCGGCGTTTAACAACGAATTCGGTCGCCCTGCATTGCTCGGCTATTTCCGTACTTACGAACAAAAAGTGAATAGCTTCAACGGTGAAGAAGTGCGCGGCTACCACAAACCAATCATGTTGGCGGGCGGTATCGGCAACATTCGTGCCGAACACGTGCAAAAAGGCGACATTCCGGTGGGCGCAAAACTGGTTGTGCTTGGCGGCCCGGCGATGAACATCGGTTTGGGCGGTGGTGCAGCGTCTTCTATGGCATCCGGCAAATCTAAAGAAAACTTGGATTTCGCCTCCGTACAACGGGATAACCCGGAAATGGAACGTCGCTGCCAAGAAGTGATCGACCGTTGCTGGCAGTTGGGCGACGACAACCCGATTGCCTTTATTCATGATGTAGGCGCGGGCGGTTTATCTAACGCTATGCCGGAATTGGTGCATGACGGCGGTCGTGGCGGTAAATTTGAACTTCGTAAAATCTTAAGCGACGAGCGCGAAATGAGCCCGTTGGAAATTTGGTGTAACGAATCTCAAGAGCGTTATGTGCTTGCAATTCATCCGGAAAAACTACCGCACTTTGAGGAACTTTGCCATCGTGAACGCGCGCCTTATGCGGTGATCGGCGAAGCCACGGAAGAAGAACATTTAACCTTACATGACGAGCATTTCAACAACAATCCGATCGATTTACCAATGGGCGTGTTACTCGGCAAAACCCCGAAAATGACCCGCGATGTGCAAACCGCTAGCGTTAACGGCGAACCCCTTGAACAAAGCCAGATTCAATTAAAAGAGGCATTGCATCGCGTGCTTCGTTTACCAGCAGTGGCGGAAAAAACCTTCTTAATTACCATCGGTGACCGTACTGTGACCGGCATGGTGGCGCGTGATCAAATGGTCGGTCCGTGGCAAGTACCGGTAGCTGACTGCGCGGTGACCACAGCGACCTTAGACAGCTACTACGGCGAAGCCATGTCCATGGGCGAACGCACGCCGGTGGCATTGCTCGATTTCGCCGCGTCTGCCCGTTTAGCCGTGGCAGAATCCCTCACTAACATTGCCGCCACGAATATTGGCGACATTAAACGCATTAAATTGTCTGCCAACTGGATGTCCGCTGCAGGTCATAAAGGCGAAGATGCCGGCTTATACGCTGCGGTGAAAGCCGTGGGTGAAGAGCTTTGCCCGCAATTAGGCTTAACCATTCCGGTGGGTAAAGATTCCATGTCCATGAAAACCACTTGGCAGGAAAACGGCGAGCAAAAAACCGTGACGTCGCCGCTTTCTTTGATTATTAGCGCTTTTGCCCGAGTGGAAGACGTGCGTAAAACCGTCACCCCGCAATTACGTACCGACAAAGGACAATCCCGCTTGTTGTTGGTGGATTTGGGCGAAGGCAACAACCGCTTAGGCGCTACGGCGTTAGCGCAGGTGTATGCCCAACTTGGCGACAAACCGGCGGATGTGGTCAACGCAGACACATTGAAAAACTTCTTTAACGCCATGCAGGAATTGGTGGCGCAAGAAAAATTATTGGCATATCACGATCGCTCCGATGGTGGTTTAATCGTTACCTTGGCGGAAATGGCCTTTGCCGGACATTGTGGCGTGGCCGTGGATATCAGTGCCTTGGGCGACAACGATTTAGCCGTGTTATTTAACGAAGAATTGGGCGCGGTGGTCCAAGTGCGCGACAGCGATTTGAGTTTCGTACGCGATGTCTTCGCCAAACACAATGTGTTGCATTTGGTGAAAGAATTAGGCGCTGTTACCGAAGACGATGAAATCGAAATCACCCGCGGCAACAAAGTGTTGCTCAATGAAAAACGCTCAGAATTACGCGGCATTTGGGCGGAATTGACTCATCAAATGCAACGCTTACGCGACAATCCGGAATGTGCCGACCAAGAGTTCGCAGCGAAGAAAAATCCGCAGGACAAAGGTTTCTCCGCCCATTTAACCTACGACCCAAGCGAAGACATTGCCGCGCCTTACATTGCTACCGGAAAACGCCCGAAAGTGGCGGTATTACGTGAACAAGGTGTCAACAGCCATGTTGAAATGGCGGCAGCATTTGACCGCGCCGGCTTTGAGGCTATCGACATTCACATGAGCGACTTGCACAACCGCCGTTATGACTTGCAACACTTTAATGCGTTGGTGGCGTGCGGTGGCTTCTCTTACGGCGACGTGCTCGGTGCTGGTGGCGGTTGGGCGAAATCCATTTTATTTAACCCGCACTTACGGGATCAATTCAGCCAATTCTTTGAACGTGAAGACACGCTCGCACTTGGCATTTGTAACGGTTGCCAAATGCTTTCCACCTTGGCAGAAATCATTCCGGGCACGGAAAACTGGCCGCGTTTCGTGCGCAATAAATCCGAACGTTTTGAAGCCCGCGCTGCCTTGGTTCGCATTAACGAAAGCAACTCCCTGTGGTTCCAAGGTATGGCAGGCTCCCACATGCCAATTGCCGTTTCCCACGGTGAGGGCAGAGTGGAATTTAAAACGCCTGAAAATTTAACCGCACTTCAAGCGCAAAACTTGATTGTGGCGCAATACATCGACAACAACCTCAACCCAACAGAAGTGTACCCGGCGAACCCGAACGGCTCCGCTCTTGGCATCACTGCGCTTTCTAACACCAACGGCCGCGTCGCCATCATGATGCCACACCCGGAACGTGTTTTCCGCACCGTAAGCAACTCATGGCATCCGGAAGAGTGGGGAGAAGATGGGGCTTGGATGCGGGTGTTTAGGAATGCAAGGGTGGTGTTTGAGTAGATAAATAATGAAGTGGCAGATAAATCAGTTTATCTGCCATTTTCATATTTGATTTTATAGAAGTTATAAGAGATTTTATGTTGAGTTACTATAAATTTAGAAAGATTAGTAATTACTTTTTTGAAAGCCTTCCAAAATTAACCTTTTTTTTCACTGTTTTTGGATTTGCTTTTCTTTGGTGTTATTTAAAGAATATAGAAAAATTAGATTTTTTTGTTCAAATGAATATATCTTCATATGGATTATTTTCAATATTGCTATTTTTTATGATTTTCGGAATTTATATGTGCCTCCCTTTTTTTAGTATTGATTTCTTCTTAAATGTATATAGAACGGGAAAAGGGAATGAGTTTCTATACTCTATAAATCAATCCATGATGATATTATTCTTTTTAGTCTTATTATTTCTATATGATTTCGATGTATATGATAGAGAAACAAAATCCCTAACAGTTATTTTAATTTTTATATTAATAATTCTTTTTATGATTTCATTTATATTTAATATAGAAAATAAGAATAAAAAAGAGTTTTTAATGTTAACTATTAATTCTTTGTTCTTTAGTGTATTGTTTGTAGCTCCGTTATTGTTTATTACAAGGGTTGTAAATGATGATATGGGATTATTTATATTTATTATTTTATACTTAGCATTTCTTATAATAAGTAATTTCTTATCATTAAAGGAAAAGCATGCATTTACGAAATTTATTATGTGTGTATTGTTTATTATAGCTATCTCTCTGATTAGTGACGGATTTAAATTACAAAGAATAGTTTTGAAACCAATAGGTATCGCTCAATATCCTGAGCAAAGTGGGTGGTATGCGGTCAAGAATAAATATTTTTTAAATTATATGAATAGAAATTACTCTATAAAATATCAGAAGAATTCTGATGGTTCTGAGAATTATATTTATGGATATTTAATTTTAAATATTGGTAATGTAAGAGTAATTTGCCCAGATAATTTAGAGGATAGCAGTGAATCTCAGGATAAAATTGATTTTTCTCAATGTCTGACATTGACATCGGAAGACATTAAATTTATGGGAAAAAAGGAACCTTTTGGTGAGATTCAACAATAATCCCATGATAACGCAAGCATCCATGCTTGTGCTTTTTTCATTTTAGTTACAAGCACAAGCGTGGACGCTTGCGCCATCGTAGGGTAACTAAGTAAAATTATTATTTTATATCTTTTTTTCTATTTTGCTTCCTTTTCATTAGCTTCTTGCGTCCAATTTGGAAACCATACATGTCAATGATTTTTGCCTTTGAATAGTAGTAATTTGTTATTTCTCCATTAAAATTAATAACCCTATGTTCTTTGCTTAATTGATCAATTTCTTCTTTATTTTCCTTATAAAATTTAGAAATAGCCATTAAAGAAGATTCATCAAATTTAATAAAACTACATTTATTACCTGAGATTTCCTTAAAAGTGTCCTTAAAGAAACGGTCATAAGCAGGAGTAATAGCAAAAACACCTAGTAATATTTTAGTTACTAATGTAGTTGTGCCTCTTAAAAGAAATTTATTAATTTGGTTATATAAATTTAGGATTTCTTTACTTTTCTTTTCATAATCCTCAACATCTATTTCCCAAGTACTTTTAGGTTGTTCATAAATCCATTCTACTAAACCTTTTAAGTAGGCTGGATTTTTTGATAGTAAAAAACTAGAACCACGTAACATTCCCCAGCTACCTAAATAGCTCCATAGTACCTGACAGCTTTGTTCTATATTAATATCTTCTCCTCTCTCTTTTGAAGAGCGAAAATGAAAATAACAAAAGTCAAAACTATAATAACGGTGTTCAAGCTCTTGAGCTTCAGTCTTAAGTTCAGCAATAGTTTCTTGTACATTTTTTTTCATAAAATGATCTTGTCCTTTACAAATTTTAAAGAATTGGATGATTAGGCTTTGCTCATGCTAGCATAATTTAAAATATAGATCCCATGATAGCGCAAGCGTCCACGCTTGTGCTTTTTTCATTTTAGTTACGGGCACAAGCGTAGACGCTTGCGCCATCGTAGAGGATTGTTAATTTTAGGCTTATGACATCTCCTTGATATTACCTTGCTGCGTGGTGAACAAGGCATACCATACAATCGTGAGGAAAAAGTAAAATAAATTCCCTGAATTATGGGCGAAGAAGCTTTGGCTTAGGCAGTAAATCATCACGGCGAGCACATGAAGGGTGCCTAATGTGGCAATTAATTTTGTTTCTGCGGAGTCGCTTTTTAAGCCTGGCATAAAACGGCGTAGCGGTATAACAAAGATTGCTAAAAAGGCGACTAATCCAACGATGCCACGCTTAGAAAGATCATCTAAATATTGATTGTGTGCATGCGTAAATTGCCCGGCGTATTGGCTGATGATGCCTTGTTCAGCTAACTGGTGGCGTTTTTGAGGCGCACCTTGTATTCCCCAGCCCAATATCGGCTTTTCTTGTACCATGATAAAGACGGATTGCCACATATCAAAACGTGCGCCGACAGAGGTAGAACCATTGCCCTGTTCTAAATATTGTTGAATATCATCTTGCGCTGCTGCAAAACGCTCACTCATACGATTATTTGGCATTTGCGCAATACCAATGATGGCTATAGCAAACAAGCCAATCAACGTAATAAAGAAGGTTTTTGATAAATTACGGCGATATATCCAAAGTAATGCAATCAAGAGAATAGGCAATGCCGGCCAACCGCCACGCGCGGTAGAAAGAATACTGCCCAAAATGCCAAATAAGGCGGCTAAAATGCAAAGTGCGGACTGTTTTCGTTGTGTTTTTTGCCAAAAATACAGCGCAATAGCCATGCTAAATAACCCCAATGACATGGCAATGTCACCGCCTTGAATATACATGATTCGTGAACTAAACGCGGCTTCACTTTGTAATATAAACTTATCATAGATTGCCATGAAACCTGCCAATACACTGCCTAAAGGAACGCTCCATAAAAAGGTCGAAAGTTTAGGTGGTGTCTTAAGCAAAAGAAGAAAAGCAGGAATCAGCAATATTGCCCGGCTTGGATTATCTAATTCGCGTATTTTTCCATCATGAATTAACCAAGAAAGCACAAAAACAGAAAAATAAAAGAGTAACGTCCAAATCAGCCATTTTGTCTCTTTCGTGAGAGCAAAAGGCATTTTTTTGAATAAGCAATAAACGCTATAGCCAAGCCCTAATAGCATCAGCGCCATCGGTGCAACATTGTAGCCGCCTTGGAACGTTAAGGCGGATAAAAAGAAAAAACCGACACAGACGTTGATAAATAGGGCGAGCTTATCATGTTTTAAATCAAACATAAGCTTCTCTTAAAAAAAGAAATAAATAAAAAACCGCACTAAAAAGTGCGGTTACATTTTAATGTGTTTTTTTCAATTATAAAACGTCAACGCAGTTTAAGTCTTCGAAAGATTGTTCTAAGCGTTTAGACATAGATTCTTCCATTTTGCGTAACCAAACGCGTGGATCGTAGTATTTTTTGTTTGGTGCATCAGGACCTTCCGGGTTGCCTAACTGACCTTGCAAATAGGCTTCGTTCGCTTTGTAGAAGTTGAGAATACCATTCCAAGACGCCCATTGGGTGTCGGTGTCGATATTCATTTTAATTGCGCCGTAGCTAATCGCTTCACGAATTTCTTCACGGGAAGAACCGGAACCACCATGGAACACGAAATTGATTGGTTTTGCCGGAAGGTTGCGTTCTTTTGCCACGAATTCTTGGCTTGCACCTAAGATAGATGGTTTTAATTTTACGTTACCCGGTTTGTACACGCCGTGTACGTTACCGAATGCGGCTGCAACGGTAAAGTTCGGGCTGACCGGATTTAATTGGTCGTAAACATAAAGCACATCAGATGGTTGGGTGTAAAGACGAGATTCATCTGCGCCGGAGTTGTCCACACCATCTTCTTCGCCACCGGTAATACCGATTTCGATTTCAAGGGTCATCCCCATTTTGTCCATACGGGCAAGGTATTCACGGCAGATTGCCATGTTTTCTTCCATTGGCTCTTCGGAAAGGTCAAGCATGTGGGAAGAGAATAATGGACGACCGGTTTCAGCGAAGTGTTTTTCACCGGCTTCAAGTAAGCCGTCGATCCATGGAAGTAATTTTTTCGCCGCATGGTCGGTGTGTAAAATCACCGGTACGCCGTATTCTTTGGCTAAAGTATGAACGTGTTTTGCACCTGCAATCGCACCTAAAACGTCTGGACGTGCACCGCTGGTCGGTTTGATGCCTTTGCCTGCGTAGAATGCGGCACCGCCATTAGAGAATTGAATAATTACAGGCGCTTTCACGCGGGCAGCCGTTTCTAATACGGCATTCACGGAGTCGGAGCCAACGCAGTTTACGGCAGGAAGTGCGAAGCCGTGTTCTTTTGCGTATGCGAATACTTTTTGAACATCTTCACCGGTAAGCACGCCCGGTTTGACGATATCTAATAATTTAGCCATTTTCGTTTTTCCTTTTGTGTTGGGTGGGTTGCTCCCACCATTTGAAGAATTTGTTTTACGTTTTTGATTGATAGCACGCATCAGCAGACACGTGCTATGACGATCTTATGCAGAAAAAGTGCGGTTAGTTTTTCGCACGTTTTTCGAGGATTTCTACTGCCGGTAACACTTTACCTTCAACGAATTCTAAGAAAGCGCCGCCGCCGGTTGAGATATAGGAAATTTTATCTGCGATACCAAACAGGTCGATAGCAGCAAGCGTATCACCACCGCCCGCAATGGAGAACGCATCGCTGTTGGCAATGGCGTGAGAAATGATTTCTGTTCCTTTGCGGAAGTTCGGGAATTCAAATACGCCCACCGGGCCGTTCCATAAAACGGTTTTCGCATTTTTGATAATTTCGGCAAGTTGTTCCGCAGATTTATCGCCGATGTCGAAAATAGATTCGTCATCTTTCACTTCGGTCACGGATTTTTCTGTCGCAGGTGCGGTTTCAGAGAATTCAGTCCCTACGCGAACATCTACTGGCACAGGAATGTCTGTGCTTGCCGCTAATTCTTTAGCCACCGGGATTAAATCGGCTTCGTATAAGGATTTACCCACGTTATGGCCGGCTGCGGCAATGAAGGTGTTGGCGATACCGCCACCCACGATAATTTGGTCGGCAATTTTGGAAAGTGAGTTTAACACTTCTAATTTAGTGGAGACTTTAGAACCACCTACGATAGCCACCATTGGACGTGCTGGTTCTTTTAATGCTTTACCAAGCGCATCAAGTTCTGCGGCAAGCAATGGACCTGCGCAGGCAACCGGTGCAAATTCTGCAACGCCGTAAGTTGATGCTTGCGCACGGTGAGCTGTACCAAAGGCATCCATCACGAAAACATCACAAAGTGCGGCGTATTTTTTGCCTAATTCCGGATCGTTTTTCTTTTCGCCTTTGTTGATACGTACGTTTTCTAATACCACGATTTCACCGACGTTCACGTCAACACCGTTAAGGTAATCGCGTACTAAGCGTACCGGGACATCAAGATGTTCGTTTAAATAATCAACAACAGGTTGGAGGGAATCTTCAGGGGTGAATTCACCTTCGGTCGGACGACCTAAGTGAGAGGTAACCATCACTTTTGCGCCTTTTTCTAAGGCTAATTTTAAGGTTGGGATGGTGGCACGAATACGCGCATCGGATGTGACTTTACCGTCTTTTACCGGCACGTTTAAATCGGCACGGATAAATACGCGTTTACCCTTTAAGTCTAAATCGGTCATTTTAATTACTGACATAATTTACCTCTCTTTAGTGGTTAAAATTAAAAATAGGAACTGTTGGCATTATACCTGTAACTGAGTAGCTTGTAACCTGAATTCAAGGGTTCAACTTTAGGATTACACATTTCATTGATCCATGTCGAATTATTGAATTAATAGCCGGTTCGACTACTTGGGCAATCCATAATTTGCCAGTCTAAATCGTAACAAATAAAAAGTTCATTACGTGCGGCACCGAGGTAAACATCCTTTAATTGCGGGTTGTTTTTTCGCATCCATTTAAACAGTTCGGTACGGCTTAATTCATAGTTCGGTAGCTTCAAAGTGCGGTATAAATTTTTGATCTTTTCAAAATAATCTTGCGCATTGTTAAACATACACGCGCCGTGTTTTTCCCACTCGCCTTGTAATAAGCCGGCGCTCGGCACTTCAGGCAAATAGCGTTCAATAAGGTCTTGCGGTAATTGCGGTAAATCGCCCTGACAAAAACGCGGGTGATCGGAGACTCTTCTGGCTTGTTTGTTTTGTGACCACAACCCATGCACAATCCAACCAAATTGTTGGGTTAAGCCGCATTGATATTGCAAAGAGGTCGGCAAATTATCGCCGTATTGTTGACGTTGTCGTTCACAAAATGCCGGCGACCAAGATAACACGAGGGTGTAATAATCGGTTTGTGCCTGTTTATTTTGCCCGATAGGATCGTTTTTCATGATGTAATCGTAATTACGATCAACAACCACCTCCGCCGCTTGTTTCTGTTGCGAAAAATAATACCAACCGGCAAGTAAAAACATTAAAAATGCCACCACAAAAAAAGACAGTAGCAACATACGTTTCTCGTTCATAAAATTCCTTTCACTTTGTTAACGTATTGATTATAATCCGACCCTTTCATTTTCCCCGAGGACGCTATGGCTCTACTCATCACTGACAAATGCACGAATTGCGATATGTGCTTGCCGGAATGCCCGAATGAAGCAATTTCAATCGGCGATGAGATCTATGTCATTGATCCCGAACTGTGCACCGAATGTGTCGGTCACTATGACACGCCCACCTGCCAAAAAGTTTGCCCTATCAGCAAATGTATTATCACTGACCCTGATCACGTGGAAAGCGAAGAACAGCTATGGGAGCGCTTTGTGTTAATTCACCACGGAGACAAACTGTAACGCGTTTGAAAGTGCGGTGAAAAAAGAGGGCGTTTTTACCCGCCCTAACTTTTCTCGTTTTATCTAAAATACCATTTCGCCAGTAAAATGCCGGCATTGACCGATACGTTTAACCCATTTTTCACTGGGCTGGCAAACGCCAAACGAACCTGCTCATCGTTTTTCTCTGATAAAGCCTCTGTTGAGCTTTCACTCAGCACAAAAACCGTTTTATTTTTTAACCGCACTTTATCTAATGCGGTTGCATTTTCATCGCCGCTCACGTGAAGGATTTGATAACCGGCTTGGCGTAATTGGGCAAGCGCATTGCGCGAGTCATTGGTTTCCAATACGCGCACATATTCCGCGCCGCCTTCTGCAACGCGTAAGGTCACGGCAGAATTAAGGCTTTCAGCGTTTTCTACCACAATATTTTTCACCCCGAAAAAGGCGCAAGTACGTAAAATACCGCCAATGTTTTGTGCGTTGTTCACATTATCTAACAATACCAAGCAATCTTCTTGATGCGGCACATCGAGATAGCCTTGCAAGGTAAACGGATGCGCTTTTTTCACCAACATACAAATGCCACCGTGGTGTTCTGTGCCGCTGACTTTGATCATCTCGTCGTTGTCCACAATGTGATACACCTTTTTATTAGTGGCTAAATAACTGCAAATATCCCCAATTTTATGCGCCATTTGTACGGTTGCCCACAAGCGCACAATGCTTCCCGGGCGTTGTTGGAATAAGGCTAAACACGCATTTTCACCATACACTTTCATTTCTTCTGCGCGATTCTTTTTGATTTTTTCCGGTGCGCGTGGTGACAATGGGCCGGTCTTTTTCTCTCTCGGCTTATCATCGAAACGACTGCTTTTGACGGTGACTTTCACGTTACCTTCCGCACCACCGGCTTTTTTCATGGTGCTTTCGGCAATGTGTAAAGTTTTTTCTTGGCTTTCAGCACGTTTAAATTTTGGTTTAGTATTTCTGTCGTTCTCTCTCTCTCTGCGAAATTCTTGGCGAGAATCGCTTTTTGAGGAGGCAAAGTGCGGTCGATTTTTATCGCGTTTTTGACGGTCGTCACCGACACTGCGTTCGGAAAAAGTACGGTTGTTTGATTTGAAAGTCGGTTTGTTTGAATTTTGGTTCATAGTTGTGTTGCCGATAGGGTGGATGAATGGAATAAATTTGCGCTGTTGGCAATAAATTTGTGAGCATTATAACGAAAACCAGCCTTTTTTCTACCAAGGGGGGCGATAAATATTGTAAACTATCGCCCCAATTAGGTTCCGACTCATTGAGTACAACAGAGAATAAATTTTATGTTTAGAGATAAGACAAAACAGGCTCAAAAGCGTCTTGAAAGCCTGCCATGTTTAGCTTTACAGGCGGAACAAGTTGAATTTATTTATAGCCCAATGGCATTCAAAAATGAAATTATTCAACTGATCAGACAGGCGAAAACACGTATTTTTGTGACCGCACTTTACTGGCAAAATGACGAAGCCGGGCAAGAAATTCTCGATGAAATTTACCGTGCGAAACAAGATAAGCCTGAACTTGAAATTAAAATTTTAATTGACTGGCATCGTGCACAGCGCAATTTATTAGGTGCAGAAAAAAGTGCGACCAATGCCGATTGGTATTGCGAACAACGCCAAAAATATCAACTTGCCGATGATCCAAATCTATTTTTCGGTGTGCCGATTAATACGCGCGAAGTGTTCGGTGTGTTGCATATTAAAGGTTTTGTTTTTGATGATACCGTGCTTTACAGTGGCGCCAGTATCAATAACGTGTATTTACAACAAAATGAAAAATACCGTTACGACCGTTATCAAAAAATTACCCATCCGCAATTAGCCGACAGCATGGTGGCTTTTATTCGCGACTTTTTGTTGAATAGCGATGTGGTGTTGCCGTTGGATAGCGTTAATCGTCCGAAAACCAAAGAAATTCGACAAAATATCCGCCATTTTAGAAAAAATCTTGCACTTAATGGGCAATATAAGCTGTCAAGTGCGGTCGATTTTGGCAACGAATTAACTGTAACGCCGTTGTTTGGTTTAGGTGGCGCGGGCAATGTATTGAATTGCACGATCGAAGATTTATTCCAGCTGGTCGATGAAAAGCTCACTATTTGTACGCCGTATTTTAATTTCCCACGGACATTGCAACAAAAAATCCGCCATTTGCTACGTAAAGGCAAAAAAATTGAAATTATTGTGGGCGATAAAGTGGCGAATGATTTCTATATTCCGCCGGAACAACCGTTCAAAATGGCCGGGGCGTTGCCGTATTTGTATGAAAACAATCTTCGCCGCTTTAGCAAAA
Organism: Aggregatibacter sp. oral taxon 458 str. W10330; assembly: GCF_000466335.1. NCBI lineage: Bacteria > Pseudomonadati > Pseudomonadota > Gammaproteobacteria > Pasteurellales > Pasteurellaceae > Aggregatibacter > Aggregatibacter sp. oral taxon 458. The sequence continues at coordinate 45,672 of NZ_KE952618.1, forward strand.
AGTTCCAACGTGAAATGGAACAAGGTCAGCTGATTATTCGCACCTGGAAAGACGGTACAAACACCTATCATCTGAAAGGCGTTTGGGTTGACGATAATTATATTTTGTTGACCGGCAATAATTTGAATCCGCGGGCGTGGCGCTTGGATGCGGAGAATGGCCTATTTATCCATGATCCAAAACAACAACTTTTGCCTCAAGTCATTCAGGAGTTAGCCTATATTCGCCAACATACCACGTTGCTTCAACATTACACGGAGTTGGAAGAAATGGCGCAATATCCGGCGCCGGTGCAAAAATTATTGAAAAAATTTGCCCGTATTAAAGCGGATAAGTTAGTGAAGATGATTTTGTAATCTGTCGTTCCGTTCGTTTTGTGGAACATTTCATCACCGGTGGGGAAGAAGTGAAAATCTTCTTCCCCATTTTGTTTTTATCTTTGATGAGGACACCGCCATGCAACAAGAATATTATCTCGGCATCATGTCCGGCACCAGTTTGGACGGTGTGGATATCGCGCTGATGACATTTGGCGAAAAAACGCAATTTATCGCGGCAGAATTCACACCGATGCCGGCAGATTTGCGCCAAGATTTATTGCAATTAATTTCACAAGGCAGCGCCACCTTGCAAAAGCTAGGCGAATTAGATCAGCGTTTAGCCTTACTCTACGCCGAAGCGGTCAATCATTTTCTCACCCGTCACCAACTGCAACCGCAGCAAATTCGCGCGATTGGCTGTCACGGACAAACTATTTGGCATGCGCCTCAAGGCAATTTTCCGTTCACCATGCAATTAGGCGACATGAATCTCCTGGCTGCCCGCACCGGCATTGATGTGGTCGGGGATTTCCGTCGTAAAGATATGGCATTTGGCGGGCAAGGCGCGCCGTTAGTGCCGGCGTTTCATCAAGCGTGGTTTTATGATGACGACTGGGCAACCGTGGTACTGAACATCGGTGGCATCAGCAATATTTCCGTCCTCTTTCCTCATCAGCCGATTATTGGTTACGACACCGGCACAGGCAATGCGCTGATGGACGTTTGGATCGAGCGCCATCTCGGAAAATCTTATGACGCTGACGGGCAATGGGCACGTAGTGGCAAAGTGCGGTCAGAATTATTGACGGAAATGCTGAAAGATCCTTATTTCCAACAGCCACCACCGAAAAGCACCGGGCGCGAATTGTTCAATCTGGCATGGCTTGAAAAAACATTAGAAAAAACCACCGCACTTTTAGGTGAGATACCACCACAAGACGTACAGGCGACCTTATTGGAATTTACCGCACAAAGCATTGCACTCGCATTAAATCAACTTGAAACGCCATTACCACGCCGGTTGTTAGTCTGCGGCGGTGGTGCAAAAAATGGCTTGTTGATGACGCGATTACAAGCGCTATTACCACAATGGCAATGCCGCCCGACCAATGATGAAGGATTGGATGCAGACTATGTGGAAGCCGCTGCTTTTGCTTGGCTTGCCTATCGTCGTTTACACAACCTACCGTCTAATTTGCCAAGTGTGACCGGTGCCCAATGTGCGGTCAGTTTAGGCGCAATTTTCCCTGCGGAGAAACAGGCATGAGTGAACACAATTTATTAAAAACGCTTGAAACGATGTTAAGCGAACAACGCAATCCAAACACCCTGCACATTGATGCTTTGTCGTCGTTAGAGATTGTCACGCTGTTAAATCATGAAGACAAACAAGTGGCCTTCGCCGTGGAGAAAAATCTGCCACAAATCGCACAGGCAGTAGAACACATCGTGGCGGCATTTCAGTCTGGCGGACGTTTGGTTTACATGGGTGCCGGCACCAGCGGCCGCCTTGGCGTACTCGATGCATCTGAATGTCCGCCAACGTTTGGCGTGCCATCAAGCATGGTCGTGGGATTAATTGCCGGTGGCGAAACCGCCTTGCGCAACGCCGTAGAAGGGGCGGAAGATAATCGTGAAGCAGGCGAACAGGATTTACGTCACATTCATTTTAGTCGCAAAGATGTGTTAGTCGGGATTGCAGCCAGTGGTCGCACGCCTTATGTCATCGGCGGCTTAACCTATGCCAAACAACTCGGTGCTATCACGGTTTCTTTGATCAGCAACCCAAACGCTATCATGAGTGACATTGCCGATATTGCCATCACTACTGCTGTCGGTCCCGAAGCGCTCACCGGTTCCAGCCGTTTAAAATCCGGCACCGCACAAAAAATGGTGCTGAATATGCTCACCACCGCTGCCATGATTCGTCTCGGCAAGTGCTATCAAAACCTGATGGTGGATGTACAAGCCACCAATCAAAAACTCAAAGCACGCGCTATCCGAATTGTCATGCAAGCTACCGAGTGCGACCAAACCACGGCAGAACAAACCCTCTTCACGACGCATGGCAATGCCAAATTGGCCATTATGATGCTGTTGAGCGGATTAGATAAAGACCAAGCAGAAGCCGTTTTAACACAGAACAAAGGACGATTACAGGACGCGTTGGCAGGGTAAAATGCCAATGCCTCCTGCATAACTTTTACTTAAAACCATATTTTTTGAGTAAAAACACCGGAATGCCGGAAAATAGTACGAGCATGATGGCATAAGGCGTGGCAGCAGCATATTGGGCATCGCTGGTGTATTCCCAAACGGCAATGGATAAGGTTTTGATGTCATTCGGGGTGAGTAATAAGGTGGCGGTGAGCTCTTTCATCAGGTTTAGAAACACCAACGCAAAGGCAGCGGCAATACCCGGCAACATGGCGGGAATGGTGAGCGTGCGGAAAATATAAAAATGGCTACGCCCAAGGCTTTGTCCCACTTTTTCGACATTGTCGGAAATTTGTTCCAAAGAGCTACGCAACGTGGTTTGCGCCATCGGCAAATACAACATGAAATAGGCTACGACCACCATAAAGAACGTTTGGTAGAAAGAATACGCATAGTTAATGGTGAAATACACCAGCGACAGCGCGATAACCAAGCCCGGCACGGCGTGCAATAAATACGGCAGGCGATCAATCCACAGGGTAAGGCGGCTACGATAGCGTACGGCGCTCCAAACGAGTGGCAAAGCGCAAAGCACGGTGAGACCAGCCCCTAAACTGGAAACTAACAAAGAGTTGCTGAAGGCTTCAAAAAAGGCGGAAAAATCTACCGCACTTTCAAGAGAGGTTCCTACGATCATCCAGTAAATCAACATGGTGAGCGGTACGCCGATGCTGAGGACAAAAATCGTTAGGAAAAAAATGACAGCCAAGAATTGCTTGCCGGCCGTTAAATTTTTTACCGGATAAGGGCGGCTCACGCCTTTGCCGCTGTTGTACAGGGTTTGTTGCCCACGAAAGAAAATTTCGCCGAATACAATCAGGGCACAAATCGCCATTAATACGGCGGACAACAATGCCGCCGTATTGTTGTTAAAGGCCATTTCATATTCTTGAAAAATCGCGGTGGTAAAGGTTTGATAATTCAAAATCGACACGGCGCCGAATTCCACTAACATATGTAACGCGATTAATAAAACACTGCTGCCGATAGCCGGTTTTAACTGCGGAAATATGGCGTGCCAAAAGGTGTTGCGACGACTTTTGCCGAGAGAAAGGCTAACTTCTTCTAATGAGCGATCCAGTCGTTTTAAGGTGGCGGCAACCGGCAAATAGGCAAGCGGAAAGGAGCTTAAGGTCATAATGCCGATCGTGCCCCAAAAGCCTTCGACGCGAAAAGTCAGGCTAATCCAAGTGAAACAACTGACGAAGGCAGGAATACACAGAG